>DASPGI010000039.1:0-4234 GCA_035620695.1 Alphaproteobacteria bacterium | reverse complement strand
CCCAGGCGTGGTCTGCTCGACGCCATCGCCGACGAACGGCTTCAGCCGGCAGATGTTCTGATCGGAACCGATATCGAGGGGCTCTACATCGTGCCGGCGGGCCGTCAGCACGCCCTCAGCGCGGAACTGTTCGCGGGCGAGCGCACCCAGCAGTTCTTGAAGCGCCTGATCGGCGAGTGCCCCGGCGCGACGATTATCGTTGATGCGCCCCCTGTGCTTGCGACGATCGAGGCGAGCGCCCTGGCAAGGCAGGTCGCCCAGATCCTCTACGTCGTCGAGGCCGATCGGGTCGGCCGGGCGGAGGTTGCCGAGGGGCTCGACCTCATCAGCATGTGCCCAAACATCGGCTTTGTCTTGAACAAGGTTCGTTTCCATTTCGGCTCAGTCCGGTTCGGCAACTATTATCGCTACTACCGCCGGGGGCGGCGCGGATCGCGGCGCGCGAGCCTCGGCCAGACCTGACGGGCAGGCGATGTATCTCGACTTCTTCGGGCTCGCCGAGCTGCCGTTCCGGCTTACGCCCGATACGCGTTTCTTCTACGAGAGCCGCGGCCATGCGAAGGCCCTCTCCTATATGCAGTATGGGCTGCATAAGGGTGAAGGCTTCGTGGTGGTGACGGGAGATATCGGGGCCGGCAAGACGCTCCTCGCCGATACCATCATGGCGCAGCTTGGCCCGCGCAGCGTCAGCGTACTAAGCATGACGCAGCTCGATCCTCCTGAGCTGATCCGCATGATCGGACGCGGCTTCGGCATTGCCGCGTCGGGCATCGAGCGCTCCGACGGGCTGCTCCGACTGGCCGAGCGTACGGCCGAGCTCGGGCGCAATGGCGGCCCGCCGCTCATCTTGATCGACGAGGCGCAGAACCTTCCGCTCGCCTCGCTCGAGGAGCTGCGCATGCTGAGCAATCTTCGCAACGGTCCGGCGGCGCTGCTGCAGGTGCTGCTGGTCGGGCAACCCTCGCTCCGCTCGCTGCTGGCCCGGCCGGAGCTCGAGCAGCTGATGCAAAGGGTTGTCGCCATGTGTCACCTGCAACCATTGGGGGCAGCCGAGACCGGCGACTATATCCGCCATCGCCTCGCGGCGGCGGGATGGCACGGCGATCCCTTGATCGATGAGGAGGTCTTTGCGCTCATCCACCGGGAGGCGCGCGGCGTGCCTCGTCGGATCAACACCCTGATGGATCGCCTCCTTCTGCTCGGTTATCTCGAGCGCCGCCACACCATCGATCGCGATATGGCCGAGGCGATGGCTGCGGAGTTGCGCGAGGAAGGGCTTGGACCTCCGCCCCCCGCACTCAGGGAGGTCGATCGCTGATGCCGGGTAGCGCTACCGGTCCGCAGCTCATAAATGCACTCACGATCGACCTGGAGGAGTATTTTCAGGTCTCTGCCTTCGCCGACGCGGTTCCGAAAGAAGACTGGTCGAGCCTACCGTCCCGGATCGAACCGCAGACCGAGCGCCTGCTTGCGCTGCTGGAGCAGGGCGGGGCGCATGCGACCTTTTTCGTGCTGGGTTGGGTGGCCGAACGCCACCCAGCCCTGATTCGCCGCATCGCCGCGGCCGGACATGAGATCGCAAGCCATGGCTGGGCGCATGTTCGCGTCAGCGATCAGAGGCCCGAGGAGTTCGCCGAGGATGTGCGGCGCAGCCGCGAGCTTTTGGAGGGGATCGCCGGCGTCGAGGTCCGAGGCTACCGGGCTGCCAGCTTCTCGATCGACCATCGTACCGTCTGGGCCTTCGAGCTTCTTGCCGAGGCGGGCTATCGCTATAGCTCGAGCGTTTATCCCATCCGTCATGACCATTACGGCTGGCCCGAGGCGCCGCGCCTGCCTTTCCGGCCATCGCCGGCCGGCGTTCCGGAAATTCCCATCGCCACGGTGCGGCTCTTCGGCGGCAACCGGCCTTGCGGAGGCGGGGGCTATTTTCGGCTGTTTCCCTACGCCCTCTCTTGCCGTGGTCTGCGGCGCTTCAACGAGCGCGAGGACGCCCCCGCCGTGTTCTATCTGCATGGCTGGGAGCTTGACCCCGACCAGCCGATCCCAACCGGGATCGGTGCGCGCGCCCGGCTACGGCACCGGCTGAACCTCGGCCGCATGGAAGGGCGGCTCCAGCGGCTGCTCGGGGACTTTCGCTGGGGTCGAATGGACGAGGTTTTTCGTGACCTTGCGAATGGTTTGGCGGCGCCGGTGGCGAGGGCCCCGTGAGCGTTCGGGTGTTGCCACTGGAGGAGGACAGGTTCAGCGCCTGGGACGCATTCGTCGCCTCCGCACCGGAGGCCACGTTCTTCCATGTGAGCGGCTGGAAACCGGCGATTGAGAGCGTCTTCCGTCACCGCTGCCCGTATCTGATGGCGGTGCGCGGCACGCATCCCACCGGGATCCTGCCCCTCGTGCATCTGAAGAGCCGGCTGTTCGGTTCGGCGCTGATTTCGACCGCCTTCTGCGTCTATGGCGGTCCGGTGGCCGTGGATGCCGACAGCAAGGCCGCACTCGACGATGCGGCCCGGGGCCTCGCGAGGGAGCTCGGGGTCGACTATCTCGAATACCGGTCCCAGCACCGTTCCGGCCGCGATTGGCCCTCGGAATCGACCCTCTACGCCACATTCCGCAAGCGCCTGCCGGACAATCCCGATGCTGTGTTTGCCGCTATCCCGCGCAAGCGCCGTGCGGAGCTGCGCAAGGCCCTTTCCCTCGGCATGGATGCGATCCAGGAAGCGGATACCGATCGTTTCTACAGGCTCTATGCACGCAACATGCATCGGCACGGCACCCCGGTTCTTCCACGGCGCTGGTTCCGCGCGCTGAAGCGGAGCTTTGGGCCGGGATGCGACTGCACGCTGATCGTGCGCCAGGGGACACCGGTCAGTGGCGTGCTGAGTTTCCGGTTCCGCGATACGGTGCTGCCTTACTATGCCGGCGCGACCGACGAGGCGAGAACCCTTCGGGCGAACGACCTGATGTATTGGGATCTGATGCGCCGCATCGCCGGGCAAGGCGGCGGCGAGTTCGATTTTGGCCGCAGCAAGACCGGCACCGGCGCATTCGCATACAAGCGCAGCTGGGGATTCGAGCCAGCCGCGCTGCACTACGAGTATCAGCTGCTACGTCGCAGCGAGGTCCCCCAGGTCAATCCCCTTAACCCGAAGTACCGACTTTTGATCGGCCTCTGGAAGCGGCTCCCATTCGCGCTCGCCAATCTGATCGGCCCCCCAATCGCCCGGGGGCTGGGTTAGGAGGTGCGATGGAGGTGCTGTTTGTCGCCCACCGCATTCCGTTTCCCCCCGACAAAGGCGACAAGATCCGCTCGTATCGCTGGTTGAAGGCTATCTCCGCGCGCTACACGGTCCATCTCGGCTGCTTCATCGACGATGCGCAGGATCGGGCGCATCTGGACCGCCTCGGCAGCCTTTGTGCCAGCATTCATGCCGTTTCGCTGCCGCGCCGGAAGATCGCCATGCGTGGCCTTCGGGCGCTGGCGAAGGGAGAGGCGCTGACCGCCGCGATCTATCGCGATGTGGGCCTCGTACGCTGGATCGATGAGCGACTTCGCACCGGACGCATTGGGTGCGTGATTACCTTCTCATCGGCGATGGCCGGCTATTGCGGAGGGAGCCCGGCGCGCGTAGGCAAAATCCTCGATTTCGTCGATGTCGATGCCGAGAAATGGCGTCTGCTGAGCGAGCACGCCCCCGGGGTCAAGGCGCTGCTCTACCGGCGTGAAGCTGCACGCCTAATCACCCATGATCGCCAGGCGATGCGTCGGTTCGACATCGGATGCTTCATCTCGGCGGCGGAGATTGAACGCTTCCGGATGCTGGCCCCAGAGGCAATGGGTCGCTTGCGTGTGCTTCGAAATGGAGTTGATGCCGGTTTCTTTGCGCCGGAGAGGGTCTATCCTGATCCCTACGGGCCGGGCGGGCCGGTGGTGGTGCTGACCGGCGCGATGAACTACTGGCCGAACGAGGAGGCCGCTATCTGGTTCGCCTCGGAAGTCTTGCCGAGGCTGCGAGGCGAGGTTCCGGGGCTGCGCTTCGCCGTGGTCGGGCGCGCACCTTCAAGGCGCGTCCGTCGCTTATCCGAGGTGCTGGGAGTCAAGGTGGTTGGCGGCGTTGCCGATATGAGGCCCTACTTGGCCCATGCCGCGGCCGTGGTCGCCCCGCTTCCGGTGACGATCGGCGTTCCGAACAAGATCCTCGAGGGCATGGCGATGGCGCGGCCGGTAATCGCTACG
>DASPGI010000038.1:0-59928 GCA_035620695.1 Alphaproteobacteria bacterium | reverse complement strand
CGGCAAGCAGGGCCTGCCGGGCGCCGATGATCAGAGGCACGCCGTCCCGACGCAGACTGAGCGCCAGCTTGGAGTTTCCGGCAAGCGCGGTGTTGCAGGCGAGGGCGACGGGTTTCGCGGTTGCAAGCGCGGCCTTGCGCGCTGCCTCGGCCACCCCGGCCGAGTACCAATAGTCGTCGCGGGGATCGCTGAAGAAGATGCCAAGAGCCGTGGCCTCGTCCTCGAGCAGTGCCGTCAGGCAGGCGGCAAAGCGCCTTTCGTAGCCCTCCGCCGTGCCCCAAGCGTCCAGCGGGTTTTCCGGTGTGAGGCCCGCCTCCAGGTTGAGGGCGAGCTTTCGAAGCGTGGCTTCATTGATTTCGGCAAAGGGCAGACCGAGCCCTTCCGCCATGTCCACGATCAGCTCCCGCTCTCCGCCGGAATCGTGAATGGCGGCGAGAGCCCCGGGACCGATCGGCCGCGGTTGCTCGAACAGCTGCAACGCTGCCGCAAGCTCGTCCAGATCCTCGACGGCGACCACCCCGCAATGGCGGAAGAGGGCACGCCAGGCGGCGTCGTTGCCGGCAACCGCGCCGGTATGCGTGGCCGCCATCTCGGCGCCCCGGGGCGATCGGCCGACCTTCAGCGCCACCACCGGCACTGCGCGTTCGGCCGCCCGTTCGAGCGCGGCGCGCAGCCGGTCGGGCGCATGCGCCCCTTCGAGAAAGAGGCCGATCACGCGTGTCTGGGCCTGTCCGAGGGACCAGTCAATGTAGTCGCCGACGGTGGTGGTCAGCTCCATGCCGCTTGAAACGCAAAGCGCGAAGCCGAGCCGTCGGTCGTTATGGGCGAGGGCGGAAAAGGCCGAGCCCGACTGTGCGATCCAGGCGATGCCGCCCTCCGTCAGGCCCGCCGGTGAAGGAAAGCCGGCGACCCTGAGGCCGATGGCCCGGTTGTAGAACCCCATCGAGCTCCCGCCGCATAGTTTCATTCCCGCGGCAGTCGCCATCGTCCGCAACCGCTCGGCGAGTGTCGGCGCTCGATCCGACTGCAACCGGCAGGACGCGAATATGGTCGCAGCCTTGGCGCCGTGCGCGATCGCCGCCTCCAGCGCCGCCTCGAGATTCGCATTGGAAACGCCCAGCACGACATGCTCGGCCGGTGTGGGCAACGCCTCCAGGCTCGGATAGCAGGGCAGGTCGGCGATCTCGGAGTAGCGTGGATTGACCGGATAGACTCTTCCAGCATAGCCATCGATCCGGGCCATCTCGACCATGGCGCGGCCCGCGCTATCGGGCTTGGCCGAGGCGCCCATGAGGGCGATCGAGCTCGGCGCGAGCAGGTGGTCCAAGGGATGAGCGGGAGCCTCCGACATTTGCCGTCCAAGAGACGACAGCTTAAGCGGAGCTGGCAAGCGCCATCAGGCAGTCAGCCGCCAGGCGGTCCAAGCGAGCAGCACGGCGTTGGCGGCGAAGGCGGCAGGTGCGATCCGCAAGGCAAGGCGTCGCCAGCGTCGCCCCGCCGCCTCGCCGAGAAGGGCAACGGCGAAAAGGGCGGGAGCGGTGCCGAGGGCGAACCCCGCCATTGCTGCGGCGCCGACCACCGGATCGCCGCTGGCCGAGGCGGCGGTCAGGGCCCCATAGAGGAAGCCGCAAGGAAGGAAACCGAGGGCCACGCCGAACGCAAAACCTCCGATCGGCCCGTTCGGGCGAGAAAGGAGAGAGGCGGCGATCCGTGCCGGCCAGTCGAACCGGCCGAGCGGGACTCTGGGCAACGCAAAGCCGGTCTTCTCGAGCGCCGCCGCAAGCATCAGCAGGGCCGCAAGCGTCAACAGGCCGGTCTGCAGCCGGCTCAGAAGAGGAAGTTCGGCGAGGCCACCTACGAGAGTGGCGCCGATTGCTCCCAGTGCTGCATAGGTCACGGTTCGACCAAGATGATAGGGCAGCAGCAGCGCTCCGCGAAGCCGGGTCAGCGGTCCGAAACGTTCGGCGGGCACGGAGGCCAAGCGCCCGGCAGCCTGGGCCAGCACGAACGGACCGCACATTCCCGCGCAATGGGCTGCGCCACCGGCAAGGCCGGCGACGAAGAGGGCGCCGACCAAGGCTCCCGCCGTTTCGATGGTGGAGATTGGGAGGTGGGCGGCGTGATCGGCGGCAAGTGCTACGGGCAGAAGCTCGTCCATGATGGAAAAGCGGCACTCCAGCGCCCCTTGGAAAGAGCACCGGAGCGTGGCGCATCCCTCGGACAGCGTCTTTGAGATAGATCAAAGCGGCCCGCCAGGGTTCCGGGGCAGAAATTCTGAAACATTCGGTTCGAGGAACCAGTGACATCGCCTGTGCCCGCGACCGGTAGTTCGACCGCCTCGACCGGCCCCGCTTTGCCGGTCGCCAGGATCGGCGTCGAGCGTCCGTGGCGCTGGCTCGCCGCCGGGTGGCGCGACTTCACCGCAGCGCCGCAGGTCAGCCTCGCCTATGGTGCGCTGTTCACATTGGGCGGCATCCTCCTTACCGCGGCCTTGTGGTCGCTCGACTGGCTCTATCTCGCCCTGCCGCTGGGCGCGGGGTTTCTGCTGGTGGCGCCGGTCCTGGCGACGGGTCTCTATGAGGTGAGCCGGCAATTGGAGGGCGGCCAGCGGCCGCATCTTGCGGGCGCGCTCATGTCTTGGCGTGTCCGGCCGGGTTCGCTTGCGGTCATGGGTCTTGTGCTGATGCTGTTCTTCCTCGCCTGGATCCGGATCGCCTTCCTGATTTTCGCGCTTTTTTTCGGCCCCGAACCTCCGAGCTGGCCAGTGTTCATCGAAACCATCTTCTTCAGCGCCAAGGGCATGCCGTTCCTCTTGGTCGGGACGGCGGTCGGGGCGGTCCTTGCCGCCAGCGCTTTCGCAATTTCCGCCGTATCGATCCCGCTGCTCCTGGATCGGGACGTCGGCGCGTTTGCCGCCATGGCGACCAGCGTTTCGGCGGTGCTGGTCAACTGGCGCGTGATGATCGGATGGGCTGCTCTAATCGCGCTGTTCGGCGCAGCCGGACTTGCCAGTTTCTATGTCGGGCTCGCCGTCACACTGCCCTTGATCGGGCATGCAACCTGGCACGCCTATCGCGATCTCGTGCTCCCTGCCGCTCACAGGAGTGAGGCATGAACCTCGTCTCTACTTGGCTGGTCGGCATCCTCGTGGCCGCGCTTGGATTGATCGGACTGTTCCTCGCCTCGCGGGCGCTCGACCAGGGCGTCGCGCTATTCGGAGTGCTGTTGTTTTTGTTCGCCGTGCTGTTCGAGTTCGGCCTGATCCGCCGCGTCTATGACGAGCGTGAGAAGGCCGAGGCCGAAGCCGCTCTGTCGGCCGGCTCACGCGCCGCGTAACACCTATTGACCCGGTTGGAGTTGCCCGATGACCCCTTCAGCCAAGCCACGCGTGGCCGAAGCCTATAACGAGGAGGTCGTACGCAAGTTCACGCTGGCGACGGTCTTCTGGGGTGTCGTCGCTTTCGCCGCCGGCCTGTTCATCGCCCTGCAATTGGCATTTCCGGAACTGAATCTCGGTCTGCCCTGGACGAGCTTCGGACGGTTGAGGCCGGTGCACACTTCGGCGGCTATCTTCGCCTTCGGGGGCAATGCGCTGTTCGCGACCTCGCTGTTCGTGGTCCAGCGGACCTGCCGGGCGCCACTTTTCGGCGGGCCGGCATTGGCGGATTTCGTCTTCTGGGGCTATCAGCTCTTCATCGTCCTCGCCGCATCGGGATATGTGCTCGGCATCAGCGAAGGACGCGAATATGCCGAGCCGGAATGGTATGTCGATCTCTGGCTTACCCTGGTCTGGGTCGTCTATCTGGCGATCTTTCTCGGCACCATCATCAAACGCCGTGAACCGCACATCTACGTCGCCAACTGGTTCTATCTCGCCTTCATCGTAACCGTCGCCGTTCTTCATATCGGGAACAACCTCTCGCTGCCGGTCTCGGTTTTCGGCGCAAAGAGCTACTCGCTGTTCGCCGGCGTGCAGGATGCGATGCTGCAGTGGTGGTACGGCCACAACGCCGTCGGTTTTTTCCTGACCGCGGGCTTCCTCGGCATCATGTACTACTTCGTCCCGAAGCGCGCCGAGCGGCCGGTCTATTCCTACCGTCTCTCCATCATCCATTTCTGGTCGCTGATCTTCCTCTATATCTGGGCGGGTCCGCATCATCTTCACTACACCGCGCTTCCCGACTGGGCGCAGACCCTCGGCATGACCTTCTCGGTCATGCTGTGGATGCCCTCCTGGGGCGGAATGATCAACGGCGTCATGACGCTCTCAGGCGCTTGGGACCGGTTGCGCACCGATCCGGTTCTGCGTTTCCTCGTCACCTCGGTTGGTTTCTACGGCATGTCGACCTTCGAGGGTCCGGTCATGTCCATCCGCGCAGTCAACTCGCTCAGCCACTACACCGATTGGACCATCGGCCATGTCCATTCCGGCGCGCTCGGCTGGGTCGCCTTCGTCAGCTTCGGCGCGGTCTATCACCTGGTGCCCGTGCTCTGGCGTCGGACTGGGCTCTACAGCGACCGGTTGGTGGAGGTGCATTTCTGGACCGCCACCATCGGCATTGTCCTCTACATCACCGCGATGTGGATCTCGGGGATCATGCAGGGCTTGATGTGGCGCGCTTATGACGAGCTGGGGTTTCTCCAATACGCCTTCATCGAATCGGTCGAGGCGATGCACCCCTACTACGTCATCCGCGCCGCCGGAGGCTTCTTGTTCCTGATCGGCTCTCTGGTCATGGTCTACAACCTGTGGAAGACAATACGCGGCGAGGTATCGGCCGGAGCGCCGGCCGCCCGTAAGTTTGCCGCCGTCCGCTAGGGTCCGCCGATGTTGCGCATTCACGAGAAGCTCGAGAAGAACTCGATCCTGCTGACGATCGGCATTCTGGTGACGATCGCGATCGGCGGCATCGTCGAGGTGGTGCCGCTCTTCACCATCGACGAGACCATCGAGAAGGTCGACGGGGTGCGTCCCTACTCGCCCCTGGAGCTGGCCGGCCGCAACATCTATATCCGCGAGGGTTGCTATACCTGCCACAGTCAACAGATCCGCCCGTTCCGGGACGAGGTCGAACGCTACGGCCATTACAGCCTCGCCGCCGAAAGCATGTACGATCACCCGTTCCAATGGGGCTCCAAGCGGACGGGGCCGGACCTCGCCAGGGTCGGCGGCAAATACGCTAATGACTGGCACGCCGCCCATATGATCGATCCCCGCAGCGTCGTGCCGGGCTCGGTGATGCCCGCTTATCCTTTCCTCGCCGAAAGGCTGATCGAGGCGGAGGAGATGCCCGAGCATCTGCGCACCCTGCGTATGCTGGGCGTGCCCTATAGCGATGAACAGATCGAGGCGGCTTCCGTCGACCTCTTCGCGCAAACCGACCCCGAGGCTGACAGCACGGCGCTTCTGGAGCGCTATCCGCGCGCCGTTGTCGCCGACTTCGATGGCGATCGGCGGCTGACCGAGCTCGATGCGCTGATCGCCTATCTTCAGGTTCTCGGCACCATGGTCGATTTCACAAGCTATCGGCCCGAGGCTGTCTCTCCGCAGCCGGCAGCGTCGATGACGGCGGCGGCGCAGTGATCGACTTCGACGCCATCCTCGATCTGGCGCGGCAGCTTTGGGCGCTGTGGCTGATGCTCCTTTTCCTCGCCATCGCTTTCTGGGCCTTTCGGCCCGCCAACAAGCGGCGCTTTGAGCGGGACGCCGAGATCCCGTTCAAAGACGATCATCCGGAGCATTGAGCCCATGAGCAGTAGCGAAAAGGACGCCGTCACCGGTCGAGAAACCACCGGCCATGAATGGGACGGCATCAAGGAACTGAACACGCCGCTGCCGAAATGGTGGGTCTATCTGTTCATCGCCACCATCGTCTGGTCCTTCGGCTATTGGATCGTCTATCCCGCCTGGCCGACCGTCACCGGTTATACCAGAGGACTCCTGGGCTACAGCACCCGTGCGTCGCTGGAGCAGGGCATGCAAGCCGCCTCGGAGGGCCGTCGCCAATGGACCGACCGCATCGCCACCGCCACGGTCGAGGAAGTTGCCGCCGACCCCGAGCTGCTGGCCTATTCGGTGGCGGGGGGCCGCACGCTCTTCGCCGAGAATTGCGCACCCTGCCACGGGGCCGGTGGCCAGGGCGCTCCAGGTTATCCCAACCTTGCCGACGACAGCTGGATGTGGGGCGGCGATGTTGCGGCAATCGAGCAGACCATTCGCTACGGCGTGCGCTCGGGCCACGATCAGGCGCGTGTCTCCGAGATGCCGCGGTTCGGTGTCGACGGGTTGCTCGACCGGAACCAGATCTCCGACGTGGCGGATTTTGTTGTCTCGCTGTCGGGCTCCGCGTCCGATGCCGCCGCGGTCGAGCGCGGTCGGGTCGTCTTCGCCGAGAACTGTGCCTCCTGTCACGGCGAGACCGGCGCCGGCAATCGCGAGTTCGGCGCACCCGCACTCAACGACGCAATCTGGCTGAATGCAGGAGACAAGGCCGGGATCGAACAGCAGATCAACAAGCCGCGACATGGCGTCATGCCCACCTGGTCCGGTCGCCTGGACGAAGTCTCGATCAAGCTGCTATCGGTTTATGTCCATTCCCTGGGCGGCGGAGAGTGAACTGAACGCAACGGCGCAGCCCCTGGTGTCCGCCGCTCTCGAATCCCCTAAGCCGGATTCGGGCAAGCTTTATGCCGAGCATGTCAAGGTCTACCCGCAGCGTGTGTCGGGGCGATTCCGCAGGATCAAATGGACGGTCCTGGCGGTGCTTCTCGGCATCTACTATTTGGCGCCTTGGATCAGATGGGACCGCGGAGCCGGCACGCCCGACCAGGCCATCCTGATCGACATGCCTGGCCGACGCGCCTATTTCTTCTTCATCGAGATCTGGCCGCAGGAAGTCTACTTTCTCGCCGGACTCTTGATCCTTGGCGCGCTCGGGCTTTTCCTGGCCACCTCGCTCTTTGGCCGCGTCTGGTGCGGTTTCACCTGTCCGCAGACGGTTTGGACCGACCTGTTCATGCAGGTCGAGAGCTGGATAGAAGGCGACCGCAACCGGCGCATGAAACTCGACCAGGCGCCGCTCTCCGTCGACAAGTTGTGGCGCAAACTCACGAAACACGCCGTCTGGCTGGTGATTGCGCTGGCCACGGGCGGGGCGTGGATTTTCTACTTCAACGACGCTCCAACGATATTGCAGCGGATCGTCACAGGCGAGGCTGGCCTCGCGGTCTACGGCTTCATCGGACTTTTCACCGGCACCACCTATCTTCTGGCGGGCTGGGCGCGCGAGCAGGTCTGCATCTATATGTGCCCGTGGCCGCGATTCCAGTCGGCGATGTTCGACGAGCATTCGCTGCTCGTCACCTACGAGCCCTGGCGCGGCGAGCCACGGGGCCATTCCAAGGCCGGAAAACCGCCGCCGGGACTGGGAGACTGCATCGATTGCGGCCTGTGCGTGCGCGTCTGCCCGACCGGCATCGATATCCGCGATGGCCAGCAGCTTGCCTGTATCGGCTGCGCGCTTTGCGTTGATGCCTGCAATGGCGTGATGGAGAAGATCGGCCGGCCGCGCGACCTCATCGCCTACGATTCCCTTTCCCGCAGCCAGGCGCGCAGCGAGGGCCGGACCGAGAAGCTGAGGCTGCAGCGAGCGCGCACCTTCATCTATGCCGGTCTTTTGGCCGTGGGCGCGGTTGTCATGGTGGTCGCTCTGGCGATGCGATCCAATGTGGAGCTGAGCGTGCTGCCCGACCGCGCGCCCCTCTTCGTGCGCCTGTCCGACGGCGCCATCCGCAACGGCTACACGCTAAAGCTCTCCAACAAGACGCACCAGGACCGGGCCTATGCCGTGTCCCTCGAAGGGCCTGTCGGCGCGCGCTTCTCGGTGCTGGGTCAGGAGGATGCGAGCGCCCCGATGCTCGAGGTTGGCAAGGATAGCGTCGGTACATTTCGCTTCTTCGTCACTTACGCCCCCGATGCGATCGCCGAGACCAAGACTCCCCTCAGCATCCTTGTTCGCGAACTGACAACGAGCGAGGTAAGCCGCAATGAGACCGTCTTCAGCGCGCCCCGCTAGGCCGCAGGCCGGCCATTGGATCCCCTGGATCTTCGTCGCCGGCTTCGCGCTGGTGATTTCGGTCAATTTCGCGCTGATCTGGCTAGCGGTCGGCAGCTTCTCGGGTCTGGCCGAGGCCCATCCCTACCGAGCGGGGCTCGACTACAACCAAACCTTGGCCGCGGCGCGTGCCCAGGAGGCGCTGGGCTGGAAGGCCGCCTTCGTTCTCGAGCCCGCAGCGGGGCCCGGGAGCGTGCGCGTCGTTGCCTCCTTGACCGACCGGTCAGGACGACCGATCGAGAATATGAAGGTCGAAGCGGCGTTTCTGCGCCCAGCGGCGGCCGGGCATGATCGCAGTGCGGTGCTCGCGCCCGAGGGCGGCGGCCGCTACGCCGCCGTCGTGCCGCTCGGCCTCAGGGGACAGTGGGAAATCCGCATCCTCGTCCGAGGCGGCACTGGTGTCTGGCAGGCGGCACAACGTGTAATGGCGCCATGAACGGATGCGCGCATTGCGGCCGGCTTTTGGTCGCGCCAGTGGGCGGGGCGGCGGCGGCATCGTTCTGCTGTCCGGGCTGTAAGTCCGCCCATGGGCTGATCCAACGCCTTGGCCTCGAGCGTTACTACCGTCAACGGTGCCTGGAGGCGGACGGCGTAGGCCCGCGACCAGAGACGAGCCTGACGCTCCCTGACCTCGCAAGCTTCGTCAGGACCGGATCCGATGGAGCGGCCCGCATCAATCTCCTTGTCGATAGGATTCAGTGCGGCGCCTGCGTTTGGCTGATCGAGGCGGCTCTGGCCCGGTTGCCCGGAGTGGTGTCGGCACGCTTGGCGATGACCACACGACGCCTTGCGGTCGTGTTCCGACCCCAGGAGGTGACCGCTGATGTGATCGCGGGGCGGGTGTCGGCGCTTGGCTATCCGGTCGCGCCCTTCGATCCCGAGGCGCTGAACTCGGCCGCCGAGCGCCGTGGAGGCGAACTTCTGACATGCCTCGCCGTCGCGGGATTCGCCGCCGCCAACATCATGCTGCTTTCGGTCGCGGTCTGGGCGGGACATGCCGATATGAGCCAGGCGTTGCGCGACCTCTTGCATTGGGTCTCGGCGCTGATCGCGTTGCCGACGGTCGTTTATGCCGGGCGGCCATTCTTTCGTTCGGCGATAACTGCGCTCAAAGCCGGCCGTACGAACATGGACGTGCCGATCTCATTGGCAGTCATCCTCACCACGGTCATGAGTCTCGTCGAGACGCTGCGCCATGCCGAGCATGCCTATTTCGATTCGGCGGTCACGCTTCTCTTCTTCCTCTTGGTTGGGCGTTACCTCGAACATCGCGCACGCGGAAAGGCCCGTAACGTCGCGGAGCGGTTGCTCGCGCTCGGTCGCACCGCCGTTACTGTGGTCAAGGAAGACGGCCGTTTCGTTACTTTGCCGGCTTCGCGCCTTCGGCCCGGAATGGTGTTGTCGGTCGCGACCGGCGCCCGGATCGGCGGTGACGGGATTGTGCGCGAGGGCGAGGGCGAGCTGGATGTCAGCCTCATTACCGGTGAGGCGGCGCCCAAGCGGGTGGAAGCTGGAGCGCGCGTCTTCGCGGGCACGATCAATCTCGGCGCGCATTTGCGTGTGATTGTTACCGCGACCGGAGAGGATACCCTGCTCGCCGACATCGTGCGGATGATGGAAGCGGCCGAGCAAGGTCGGGCGCGCTACGTCGCGCTTGCCGATCGCATCGCCCGCGCCTACGCGCCTCTTGTGCATCTTTTGGCGCTGTCGACCTTTCTCTACTGGTTTGTCGCGGCGGGAATTGGCGCTGGTGGGGCGCTGATGATCGCCGTCGCGGTATTGATCATCACATGCCCTTGCGCCCTGGCCCTATCGGTGCCCACGGTGCAAATCTTAGCCAGCGGGCGGCTGATGCGACGCGGCGTGCTGCTGAAGTCGGCCGATGGGCTGGAACGCCTGGCGGCGGTCGACACCGTCGTACTGGACAAGACCGGCACGCTCACGCTGGGGCGGCTCGAGTTGGCCGCGCCTGTGGAAGAGCGGGCACTGGCGATCGCGGCCTCGATCGCCGCAACCAGCACGCATCCCCTGGCGCGCGCGCTGGCCCGCGCCTGCCCGCAGGCTCGGCCCGTCAAGGCGGCGCGCGAGACGGCCGGCTGTGGCGTCGAGTGGGAGGGGCCGGCCGGCCTGGTCCGCCTTGGTCGAGCCGAGTGGTGCGGGGTCGAGCGCGGCGGAAGCAAACCCCACCCCGAATTATGGCTGAAAGAGCCGGGGCGGTCGCCGGTGCAATTCTGTTTTCGCGACCGGCTCCGCCCCGATGCGGCCGAAGCCGTCTCGGCGCTGCGAAACGCTGGCTACGATCTTCGGCTGGTATCGGGCGATCACACTCCCGCGGTTGCGGCCATGGCCCAAGCGGCCGGCATCGAGATGTGGGCGGGCGAGATCGGTCCGGACGGCAAGGCGCGCATGCTCCAGTCGCTGAAGGCCGAAGGACGGCACGTGCTGATGGTCGGAGACGGGCTCAACGACGCGCCGGCGCTGGCGGCAGCGAGCGTCTCGATCTCCCCGGCGAGTGCGGCCGAAATCAGCCAGATCGCCGCCGATGCGGTTTTTCAGGGCGATCGGCTGATGCCAGTCGTCGAGACACTGGCGACCGCTCGTCGTGCGCAGCGCTTGGTGAAACAGAACCTTGCTCTGAGCCTGGCCTACAACCTTCTCGCGGTGCCGCTCGCAGCGGCAGGGTTGCTGACGCCGCTCATCGCCGCGTTGGCGATGTCCAGTTCCTCCATCCTGGTCATCGGCAACGCCCTGCGGCTCGACGCGAGGCCAGGCACGGGGGAAACGCCGTGACGATCCTGATCTACCTCGTTCCTCTTGCCGTGGCGCTTGGAGCGTTGGGCCTTGCGGCATTCTTATGGTCGCTGCATGCGGACCAGTACGACGATCTGGATGGCGCCGCCCGTCGCATTCTTTACGACGACGATGCGCCGCTGCCTGATCCGAAGCGGCAAGCGGACTAGCCGCCTTCCTTCCGTTCCAGGAATTCGGCGACGAGCGCCTGAAGACGCCAGAGATTACGGTCGCGAATACCGTGCTCCTCTAGCTTCAAGACTGTGTTTAGAAGGTACTCGGCACCTGAGCCCCAATGGCCACAAGCGTCGGCAAGTATTTTGGCGACCTCCTCGAGCGGGAGCCGACCGGCATAGGTCTGCATCTCGCGATCGACCACGAATGCAATCGACGCAATCCTCTGCCCGTCGACCGCAATTCTCAGAATGCGTGGCACATTTCCCGATGGCTTGGCGCTCATCTCCCGCCGCCAGACCCTGGAGAGCGCGTCCCAAACCTCCGCCCGCGGAATGCGATAGGCGACGCCGCGGCAAAGCCCGCCGTGATCGAGCGCCATCATTAGCCCCGGACGGTCCGGCGAGCCGCGAAAGCGGCTGACCTTGAGGCAGAAGGATCGGTGCCAGCCGGGGGCGCTGGCCGGCTTGCGCTCGGCCGAGCTGCAAGCCGGATTCCAGATCAGCGAGCCATAGGAGAACAGCCATATGTCGCCCGAGCGGGGCATCCGAGCGAGAATCTCGGAAAGCGAACGATCATAGTCCTCATCGCTCATCGGCACGCGCCCGGGCGGCGGTCCTGGATCTTCGACGGCCCGGTACGCCCGGGCGACCAGATCCGAGGTGAGGCGCAGTCCGGGGATATGTAGGCTGTCTTCCATTGCGGGTGCTTCCATCCGCGGGCTTTGACGAGCGTCGCGGGCACACGCATCATGCACTTGCAGGCGCTTCGGTCAAAAGACCGGTTCGAGAGGCCACCCTGTCGCGCCCGACCGAGTTTCCTCTTTCGGGTGAAAATCCGAACCGGAGGAGTTGCTGTTCGCAAGGATCGGTGAAGGGCATCCTGCGGTTAGATGGCTCCGCAATTGCAGAGGACTTGATCGATGCATGGCGAGGATGCGCCCGAGCGCTGGCGGCTGAGGCTCTTCGCGCTCCTGCTGCTGCCGCTATTGCTGGGCGGCGGAAAGGCGCAATGCACTTTCACGAGCGGCGAGGATCAAGATGAGGATGAGGACGAAGAGGAAGAGGGGGAAGGCCCCGCTCCTGTTTGAACCGGCGATCCAAGCTCGGGCCACGGCTCGATCGGGACGAATTTCGGGCTAGATTTCCCCCACATGAGCGTCACACGCGAAGATGCAGGTGGCCGGGCTCTGCTGCGGCGGCGAGAGCGATTCCGCCTCAGCATCGCATTGACGCTGATGCTCGGGTTCGGCTCGCTTGTTGTGATCGCGGTCGGGACCGTCCTCCTGATTACCCTGGGGACCGCGCGGATAAATACGAGCGAGCTCCTGCGCACGACGGTGAGCCAACAAGTCGATTCCGTCGTCAACGCGGTCTCGGCAGGTCTTGGCCCAGCGCGCGAGCAGGCGATGTTTCTCGCAAGCCTGATCGGATCTGGCGAGGTGGACCCGGAAGACGAGCCTCGGCTCAGGGCGGTTCTTCTCGGGGGGCTGGCCGCTGCACCGCAGATTTCGGGTGTCGCCTTCCTGCGGACCGACTTGACCATCATCCGCGCAACACGAACACCGAGCAGCTTCGAGACTCGCGTTACTCCGCACGGCAATCGTGCTAATGTGCGGCGATTTCTGCTCGAGGCCGAGCACACTTCCGCTCCAAAATGGGGCGACATCCTCTATGTCCCGGAGCTTGGCGACACGCAGATCACCCTGATCGCTCCGGTACGGCGCGACGGTCGCTTCCTCGGCGCGGTCGTTTCGGTCGTGTCGATCGCCAATCTATCGGGCGCGCTGCCACAGCCGCAAAGCGGATCGGTCGCCTTCATCCTGAGTGGGGAGGATCGGGTCGTGGCCCACCCGGCGCTGGTCGGCGGGCCGCGCGGCCTATCTGCGCAAAAGCCTCTCCTGAGGCTGACGGAGCTGGGCGATCCGGTCCTCGAGCGCATCTGGAGCGAGCCCGACAAAATTGCGCTCGAAAGAGGGGACGATGACGGTCCGCTCATGCATGTCGTGGAGGCGGCCGGAGAGGAGTATATCTTTCTTTATCGGCAGATCGAGGAGTATGGAGACGCTTCCTGGATCGTCGGCGCCTACATCAAGAGCTCCGTTGCCATGTCGGTCATCGACCGTATCCGCTGGGCGGCGGTGGCGACCGGAGGGATCCTGATCGTATCGACGCTTCTGTCCCTGTTGTTGAGCCGAGCGATCTTGCGTCCGGTGCGCGAGCTGGCGACCGCCGCCGCGACGGTGAGCCGCCTCGATTTGGAACAGGTCGCGCCGCTGAAGGGCGCAAACTTCCGTGAGCTGGATGCCGCGATGGGCGCGTTCAACGCGATGATCGGCGGACTACGCCTCTTCGCAACTTATGTGCCTCGCTCGCTCGTGCGCCGCCTGATGATGTTGCAAGGCTCCGAGGGCCTCAGGCCGGAGGAGCGTGAGGTGACGGTGCTCTTCACCGATATCGCCGGATTCACTTCGATGAGCCGGCGATTGACGCCGCTGCGGCTGGCTGTCTTTCTGAACAGCCACTTCGAGCTTCTCGGGCGTGCGATCGATGCTCAGGGCGGGACAATCGACAAGTATATCGGAGACTCCATCATGGCTTTCTGGGGTGCGCCGGACCGCCAGAGCGACCATGCGCTCCGCGGTTACAGAGCGGCTCTGGCCATCGCCAAGGCGCTCGCGGCTGAAAATCAACGGCGCCGGAGCAAACACCGGCCGCCAGTGCGGCTCAGGATCGGATTGCACAGCGGTCCGGCTATCGTCGGCAATATCGGCGCGCCCGGACGCATCAACTATACGCTGGTCGGCGACACAGTGAACGTGGCCCAGCGCCTGGAGCAACTCGGCAAGCGCTATGCGGATGAGAAGGCGGTGGTGATCATCGCCTCTCGAGCGCATCTCGAAGCGGCCGGCATGATGCAAAGTGGCCGGCCGCTCGGCACGCAGGAATTGACCGGGCGTGGTCCAATGGAAGTCTACGAAATCGAACCCGAGCGCCGCTCAGTCGATGAGCCGGTCAGCTGATCCCGCTCGCTTCAGCACCAACTGCTTCAGCTTCTGCATGGCGCGGTGCTCGATTTGGCGCACGCGCTCCTTGCTGACACCCAGCTCTTGCCCCAGCGCCTCGAGCGTGGCGGTCTCCTCGCGCAAGCGCCGCTGATCGATGATGGTGCGCTCGCGCTCTGTCAGCTCGCCAAGGGCTTCATTAAGCCAGCGCGATCGGGTGGCCGCATCGCGCAGCCCAATCACCACCTCTTCCGGTCCCGGGCGATGGTCGGCCAGGCTGTCCTGCCACTCTTCCTCAACCTCTATGCCGATCGGAGCGTTCAGCGACTGGTCGGAGCCGGCTAGACGCAGTTCCATGGCCTCTACCTCGGAGAGCGACACATCGAGCATTTCGGCGATGCTGGCGCGGCCCTCATCCGTCATGGCACTGCCTGAACTCTTCTCGATCTGGGCACGCAGCCGGCGAAGATTGAAGAACAGGGATTTCTGCGCGGCGGTGGTGCCGGTGCGCACGATCGACCAATTGCGCAGGATGTAGTCCTGCATGGCCGAGCGAATCCACCAAGCGGCATATGTGGAAAATCGAACCTCTCGCTCCGGCTCGAATCGAGCGGCTGCCTGCATCAGCCCGACATTGCCCTCTTGGACAAGATCTCCCATCGGCAGACCATAGTTGCGAAATCGGCTGGCGGTGGCCACCACGAGGCGAGTGTAGCTCAGGATCAGCTCATGTAGTGCAGCTTCATCCATCTGCTCGCGCCAGCGCCGCGCCAGCTCGAACTCGTGATTGCGCGACAAGAGCGGCGCCTTCATCGAGTTGCGGATGAAGGCCAAATTCGCCCGCTGGGTGCTCGGATCGTCGATGTGAGCCATTACAACGCCGCCTCGGGAAGCATCAAATGCACACTATCGTAAATGAGTTACGCTTTAACTTGCCGGGTGGATCACCCGCGAAAATGGTCTGCCTCACAAGCGTTTCGCTCAAGGCTGGGCGGAAATGGGCCTGGTTGGGCTTCCACCAAGTCCCGCCTCAGGCTTCGATGGTCGCGAGAAGCGTTCCTTGTGGATCGAAACAGGCCGCCAGCAAAGGTCCGCCAAATCCCGCGCCCGCGTCGAGCGAGGTAGTGTAAACGGCCTCTTGGAGCCCGCCATGGCGCCGGTCGTAGCCCCGAATCACCCTGGAAAAGCCGGCGTAGGGCTGCGCAAGGCGCGAAAATCCGCCCAAGTTCCACCAAAAACTGTCGCTTTGCGCAATCAATGGGCGGGAAGGATCGATGCCGGCATGGACGAAGAGAAGCTTGCCGTCATCGGTCAGAGCGGCGCGCCGCAACGCGCTCATCAAATTATAGTGACCAGGCTGTGATTGCATCGCCGAGCGCAGGGACTGGGTCCAGCGGGTAATGCCGATCGCGCCCTCGCGGGCGGCCGCTGAGCCTGTTCTCTCGTCCCCGCCATAGGCGCGCAAGGTCGCGCCCAAACCATGACCCACCATCCAATCGAATACCTCCCGTGGGTTGGGCGCGAACTGAAGCTGCAGCAACTTCTGCCACATTTCTTCTTGACTACCGCGAAGATAGGCAATGTCGCTGGCGAAAAGACGCGGGCGGGCAATCAACTCTCGGCGGAAGGACAGCAGCTCGTCCAGCGTCGCGATCACCTCGGCGCCGCCGAGATAGTTGCCGAGATAGACCAGGCGATCTCCTTCCTCGAAGGCGTCGGCAAGGACGCGGTGCAGGGCGGTCAAGCGCCCTGCTTCACCGTGGACGGATGCAACCGCCCAGACGCGGCTCGCACGCCGGAGCACGGCAAATCGTTCGTGGTCGGATCGATCGCGGTTGGCCATGGCGCCAGCAGGAAGCGGAGTCGACGGACCTTCTCAGGGCTTCGTGCGGTCAGCTTGAGTGCTTCGCACATATTCGAGGCTGCGGACAAAAACAATCGATCCGCAGCCGCGAGAAAGAGCTTCGTTCCGAAGTTCTCCGCTGAATAGGCTGCGGGTGTCCCCGTCCGTCGCTTGTCCTCAGCTTCGCCAAAGAGCATCGACGGGGCAACTAGAAAAGGTGCCCTCGTCCGGTCTGAACTCAAGCCGCCTTCAACATCTCCTCGAGTCGCTGCGCGGCCGCCTGTTCATCGATGCGTTCGACCGCTGCCAGCTCGCGCGCGAGGCGATCGAGCGCAGCCTGATAGATCTGCCGTTCGCTGTAGGACTGGTCCGGCTGGTCCGAGCCGCGATGCAGGTCGCGCACCACCTCCGCAATCGAAACCGGGTCGCCGGAGTTGATCTTGGCCTCATATTCCTGAGCCCGGCGGCTCCACATGGTGCGCTTCACCCGCGAGCGTCCCTTCAAGGTGGCGAGTGCAGTATCCATGACCTTGCGGCTGGAGAGCTTGCGCAGGCCCGAATTGTGCGCCTTCGCGACAGGAACGCGCAGCGTCATACGATCCTTATCGAAAGTAATGACGATGAGCGGCAGTGAAATGCCGGCGATCTGCTGTGTTTCGATCGCCACCACGCGCCCGACGCCATGAGTCGGATAGACGACGAAATCGCCCTCCACGAAGATTTCCCGCTCGGATGCCAGACCGGCACGTTCGGGCAGCTTGCGAAGAGATTCCGGGATCGGCATACCCGCCTTCAAGGCGGCCGCCGCGGTTCGCGCCGCACCATCGGCGGGGGACTTGCCCTCGCGAACCTTGGCGGGTGCCCCGGCGCCGGAGGCAGGTCCGCTTGGCCCTGCAGCGGCTCGCTGCCGTTCGCTTGCTGGCGAGGCCACGGGCTCACGGGCACCCGTTCGCGGCGCCAAAGCCTTCGCGGCCGACTTGCCGGGCCGCGCGGGAACGGGGCTTGGCTTTGGCTGCAGGCGCGGGGCCTGCTTGCGTGCCGGAGCCCTTACCGGTTTCACTGAGGCTTTCGGCTTCGCTGCAGGCTTCGGAGACCGAACTTTCGGTCTGTTCTTAGCCGTACCCTTTTTGGGTGGCGTACTCTTAGCCTGTGAGCGCGGCACGGCCCGTTTCCCGGCAGTTGTATGCGTACGGCTGGTCGATCCGGCAGGACGCTTGTGCTCTGTCCGCCGCTTGTTCTGGGACGCCTTGGCCCCTGCCTTTGCTTTCGTCTTTGTCGCCATCTCTTGCCCTTTCGCGGCGGCGCCGCAAACGGGATTCAAAACGAGCCGCCTCCGCGGCAAAGTGAAGCGCGCGGCGGGGGCCATTCAGTCATCCGGGACGAACCGCCGGCCCTCGCCCGGGGCCGCGTTCCCGCCACGGCCTTCATGCGCCGAGGCAAGCTAATTTTTAATACTACCGTAATTATTCAATTTACACAATCCCGCGGCCGGCTGACATCCGGCCAATCCGGTGTGGAATCGCGCCGATAGGGCCGTACGACCAAAGGCGGAACGGGAGCGTCAACGGACCGTACCCTTTCCCGGATTGGGGCTAAACAGACTTTCCTTATCCTTTACCTCTTTGTACGTGTCTGCATCATCCGGCGGCGTGCCTTTGCGCGTAATATTCGGCCATTGCTCGGCATAGCTACGGTTCAACTCGACCCAGCGCTCGGTGTCGGGTTCAGTATCCGGGATGATGGCATCCACCGGACATTCGGGCTCGCACACGCCGCAATCAATGCACTCATCCGGATGGATGACCAGCATATTCTCGCCCTCATAAAAGCAGTCGACCGGACAGACCTCGACGCAATCCATGTACTTGCAGCGGATGCAGGCCTGGGTCACCACATAGGTCATCTCGACGCTCTCCAGTTCCAGGCGCGGGCGGGTGGCCCATCGCCTGCTTCAGAACAACGCGCATATGATCGGCGCACACGATCACGAACTTTCATCGCTCGCGACAATGCGCCACGGGCGGAGCGGCAGTTGCGAACCTGCCTGGAAGGCAGCCTCACTATCACGATCCAAAGACCGGCGGCAACAACGCCCATCACCTCAGATGCGCTCAAGCGAGGGCCTCGGCAAGGCATTGTCTGTGTTGGGCGGCGCCAAATCTTCGTAGAGGCGACGGGCCTCCTCGGTTGGACCTCTGCGCGCTGCGATCGCGGCGACCCTGATGGTGCGGATATGCCCCCCGGAGGGGAAGGTGAGCACATCGCCGACACGCACCAACCGGTGTCCCTTGTGAACGATTTCTCCCCCGATCCTCAGACGCCCCGATTGGCAGAGCTGCGCCGCCGATATCCGGGTTTTGGCAAAGCGTGCGTGCCACAGCCACTTGTCGAGGCGAACGGCCCCCGAACCCAGGCTCACCGTCCACTCCACAGTGCGCCCAGCGAGGCAAAAGGCGAATCCGGCCGATGTCGGGTTCGCCGGCGCCGGCTCCGACTCCAAGCGGCTCGAGGCCTCAGACGATAGAACGTGGCCCCATCGGCCTGAGGTTCGGCCCTGGCGCCGAGCTCCACCAAGGCCGCGGCAAGCGCGCGCGATCCCCCGGCCAGAGCAGCCAGCCGAGCGGTGACCATGAAAGGTCCCTGCCGCGCCAGCGCGTGAACGGCCTCGCTCAAGCTCTCGAAGGCATCAACCCGAAATGCATAAGCGCCCACGCGACGGTAACCGATGGCGCGGTAGAACTCCTCGGGGAGCGAAGCCTGCACCTGCATCAGCTTCCGTCCGGCCCTCGGCAGTTCAGGAGTGGGTTGCCGAAGCTGGAGCGACCATAGCAGCGCGCGCATCCGAACGGCCGCCGGACCCAGTACGCCGGAGATCCAAAGATGCTCACGCCCGATCCGCAGGCCAAGGCGCGACAGGCGCCGGCGAGCCTGTCGATCGAGTACGGCCAGCAGGTCCTCGGCATCTTCGCGCCTTAACGTGCCGAGAGATTGTTGCAGTCGATAGATCATCCCGCGCTCCGCGCCGGCTTGCTCGGTATTGGCCAATCGCAGGAGTGGGCCGAGAGTGCGCTCGAGCTCGGCCGCGACGAAGCGGTTCAGGCGCAGCCGCAACTGCTCGCGCGCATTGGCATCCAGAAATTCCGTCGGCAACGGATCTACCCTCGGCTCCAGCGCCGAGGAGCCGGGCGCCAGACGGGCAACCGGCCCGCCGCGCCAGGTGAGCTTCCCGTCGGACTGCAGGGCGAAGGTGCTGTCGGGTTCCGTTTCCAGCGAGCGGAGGCGAGAAGGCAGCGTCTGCGCCACCGCCCGGCGCGCCGCTGCGAGGACCGGCCGGACCTGGCTTTCCAGCGCTTCCGGTGCGAAGTGGAACCCTTCGAGCCGGCCGACATATTGACCCTCGACCAAAACCTCGTCCTTGCGCGTCACCGCCGCAAGCAGGGGTCCACCTTCATTCAAACGGCGCTGCAGCACGGCCTGGCGCCGGTCGACGAAGCGCTGGGTCAGGCGGTCATGCAGCGCATCGGAAAGCCTATCCTCGATCATACGTGCGCGGGCTTGCCAACCGACCGAGTCGGTCAGCCAGTCGCCGCGATGGGCGATATAGGTCCAGGTGCGGATGTGCGAGATACGCTGGGTCAGTGCGTCGATATCGCCCCGATCGTCGTTGAGGCGCTCCACCTGGCGCGCGACCCATTCCTCGGGAAGCACTCCGGCAGGCCGCATCAGGTGCCGGAAGACCTGGGCCAGCAGACGCGTATGGGCCTCTGTCAGAATCTTCCGGAAGTCCGGGATCTGGCAGACTTCCCAAAGCAGGCGGACGGCTGCCGGGCCCTGGGCCAGCTTCCGGATATCGGGGTCCCGGGTAAGCGCAGTCAGCGCCAGGTGATCATCGGCATCGCGCTTACGGACCAGCATGGGTGTCGGCGGACGCGCGTCCAGATCCTGAAGCAGATGTCCAACGCTGCGAAACGACAGATCGCGATTGCGCCAGCAAAGGCGCAGCAAGGGCTCAAACCGGTGGTTTTCGACCGCGTCCACGACCTCCGGCGCAATCTCTCCTGCCTCGCCTGTCGTGCCGAAGCTGCCGTCATTCATGTGCCGTCCGGCGCGTCCGGCGATCTGAGCGATTTCCGCTGGGTCGAGACGGCGGGGGCGGCGACCGTCGAATTTCGCGAGCTCAGCGAAGGCCACATGATCGACATCCATGTTGAGGCCCATGCCGATTGCGTCGGTCGCGACCAGATAGTCGACCTCGCCGGCTTCATACATGGCGACCTGGGCGTTTCGGGTGCGGGGGCTCAAGGCTCCCAGCACGACGGCCGCCCCACCTCGTCGGCGGCGGATCAGTTCGGCCAGCGCGTAGACAGCGGCAGCGGAGAACGCCACCACGGCGCTTCTGCGGGGAAGGCGGATCAGCTTTTTCGGCCCTGTATATTCAAGGGTGGAGAAGCGTGGGCGCGACTCGAAACGCGCCTCGGGCACAAGGCGCCGGAGCAGCGGCCGTATCGTGTCTGCGCCGAGGAACATCGTCTCCTCGAGCCCGCGCGCGTGCAGCAGTCGATCCGTGAAGATGTGGCCGCGCTCGGGATCGGCGGCGAGCTGAACCTCGTCGATGGCAAGGAAGGAAACCCGCCGGTCGAGCGGCATCGATTCGACGGTACAGACGAAGTACCGCGCCGAACTGGGCACGATCTTCTCCTCGCCCGTCACCAGCGCCGCGGCCCGCACCCCCTTCAGGGCGACGATCCTGTCATAGTTCTCGCGAGCCAGCAGTCGGAGCGGGAATCCGATCATTCCGCTGGCATGGCCCAGCATCCGCTCGACGGCGAGAAAGGTCTTGCCGGTATTGGTCGGGCCAAGGACGGCGGTCACCCGCCTTTCCAGTGGCGGAGGCATGAGGATCAAGATCGGGTCTCGGCCGGTCGAATGCAAGCGTTGAAGGGAAGCGGACCGGTCTTGCGCATGGCGGCAGGGCCGCTCATATAGGTCGGTCGGAGGGCCCATGCCCGCCGATTCCCGGACCTTTCAGGACCCGATGACCGCCATGACCGAGGAAAAGCTGCAGTTCCAGGCCGAGGTCAGCCGGCTGCTCGACATCGTCGCCCACTCGCTCTACAGCGAAAAGGAGATTTTCCTTCGCGAGCTCATCTCGAACGCTTCGGATGCCTGTGACCGGCTGCGTTATGCCGCGCTGACAGAGCCCCATCTCATTGCCGAGGACCCGGACCTCAAGGTTGTGGTCTCGGTCGACCGGAAGGTCGGGACCGTCACCGTGGCCGACAACGGTATCGGAATGAACCGGGAGGACCTGGTGGAGAATCTGGGCACGATTGCCCGCTCCGGCACTGCTGCCTTCTTGTCGCAGGTGCCGGCAGAGAAGAGCGGCGCCGTCAGCCTGATCGGGCAATTCGGTGTGGGCTTCTACTCCGCCTTCATGGTGGCCGATCGGGTCGAGGTGCTCAGCCGGAAGGCGGGCGATGACCGAGGCTGGCATTGGGCCTCGGACGGGCAGGGCTCCTTCACCATAGGCGAGGCGGAGGTGGCTGCGCGTGGAACGCGCGTGGTCCTTCATCTGCGCGAGGCGGATAAGGAGTTTCTCGAACCGGGCCGGCTGCGAGGCATCATAAAAACCTACTCCGACCACATCGCTCTCCCGGTGCTGCTGAAGGAGGCGGAGAAGAGCGAGACGGTCAACACCGCCTCGGCCCTATGGGCGCGTCCGAAATCGGAGATCACCGAGGAGCAATATCGTGAATTTTATCGCCATGTCGCCCATGCAGCGGATGAACCATGGCTGACCCTGCACTGGCGGGCCGAAGGCAAGCTCGAATATCGCTGCCTTTTGTTCGTGCCCAAGGCCAAGCCGTTCGATCTCTTCACTCCCGAGCGCAAGCCGCGCCTGAAACTCTATGTCAGGCGGGTGTTCGTGACAGAAGATTGCGAGAATCTGATCGCGCCCTATCTTCGATTCTTCAAGGGCGTGGTCGATTCGGAGGATCTGCCGCTCAACATCAGCCGTGAGATGCTGCAGAACAACCCCGTGCTGGGGAAGATCCGCGCCGGCATCGTCAAGCGCGCGCTCTCCGAGCTGCAGAGGAGGTCGAGAGAGGAGCCGGAGTCCTATCTGGAGTTCTGGACCAATTTCGGCGCCGTGTTGAAGGAAGGGATCTACGAGGATCTCGAACAGCGGGACGCCTTGCTGCGGCTGGCACGATTCCGTTCGAGCGCGGGCGACGGCTGGGTCAGCCTCGCCGACTATGTCGGCCGAATGAAGCCAGGCCAGGACGCGATCTACACCCTCTCCGGAGAGGAAGCGGATGCGTTGCGCGAAAGCCCACATCTCGAGGCGTTCCGCGCCAAGGGCGTGGAGGTCTTGCTGCTGACCGATCCGGTGGACGAGTTCTGGGTCCCGGCCGTCGGAAGCCATGACGCAAAGCCGTTCCGCTCTGTCACGCGCGGTGCGGCCGATCTGTCGAAGATCGAAGCGGGAGCGGAGGCCAAGCCTGATCCCGTGGGTCCCGCGGAACCCGAGATCGACCGGTTGATTGCGCTTCTGAAGCTTGCGCTGAAGGATGCGGTCAAGGATGTCCGGCGGTCGGGTCGACTGACCGAGAGCGCAGTGGTGCTGGTCGCCGACGAGCACGATCTCGACATCCATCTCGAGCGGTTGCTGCGACAGCACCGCCAGTTGGATCAAGCGGCCCGGCGCATCCTCGAGATCAATCCCTCCCATCCCTTGATCCGCGGCATGGCGGCGGCGGTAAGAGCGAACGGCGAAAGCGAGGCGGTGACCGAAGCGGCCTGGCTGTTGCTCGATCAGGCCCGCATTCTCGACGGTGAAACCCCGCCTGATCCCGTCGCCTTCGCGCGCCGTCTGGTCCATGCATTGGAGCGAGGTCTGGGGGAGGCGACCACCCGCCGCGCACCCACGGATGGTCAAACTGAGCGCGATCCTCAACTCGGTTGAGGTCTTCCTCGATTCTCACCCGTACCCGATTCGTGTGAAGCGCCGTCTTGCCAGTCTAGTTGGTCGTTACGCCCGGCGCCGATTAGGGCACGGCGAGTGCGGCGAGGATAGGACCTTGACCTGCAGCCTGGACCAGTATGGCGCAGCCCATGCCTTCCTTCATCGCTTCGGAAAGGTCGAGGCCGAGTGTGCGCGCGGTTCCATCCCAATCCGCCAGGCGTCTGAATTCGCGAACGATATTATAGTTGCTGAGATCGCGCCCGGCGTTCTCACCGCGCCTGACGGAGGTGCGCTCTTCGCGCTCGTAGATCGCAAGCCAGATGGTCGCAGGTCGGTCGATCCGCGCGTCGGGGAGGCTCAGCATGTGCTTGCCTGCGGATGACTCCAAGCCGATCGCCAGTTTCGGAAGCTCTCGCGCGCCATCGATCAGACGGTCGACGCGGCTGCGATTCGAACCGACGGCATCGGCGCGCCCGTCGATCACCATTTGCGGGGTGTAGACCGTGCGCAGGCCCAGCGCCCTGGCATAGCTCCTCTGCCGCAGTGTGTGGTCGGGGCTGGCGAAGGGGTCTTTCCAGCCGATATAGTCCCAATAGTCGACATGGAAGGCGAGGGCGATCACATCCTCGCGATGCGCCAGCTCGCCTAGGAACGCGTCGGCCGGTGGGCAGGAGCTGCAACCTTGGGAGGTGAACAGCTCAACCACCACCGGGCCGCTGTCTTCGGCGATGGCAGTCTGCGTTCCGAACATGGCCGATGCGGCCAGCACAGCCGCTGTCAGATGCCGTTTCATGCGTCAATAATGATCCTCCCTCCGGAAACCGCGAATCACATTGCGGTGAAAGGAGCGAGAGCGCGGATTGGGTTCGGCCGTCAGGCAGTCTTCAACAAGTTCCGAAGCACATAGTGCAGGATGCCGCCGTGGCGGTAATAGTCGAGTTCGTCGGCGGTGTCGATGCGACAGAGGACCGATGCGGTGTCGCTTCGGCCGTCTGTCCGGCGTATCAGCAGTGCAAGCTCGGCCAGCGGCTTCAGGGAGCCCGCCAGACCGGTCAAGTCGAAGAGTTCGCTGCCGTCGAGGCCCAGCGTCTTGCGCGTGACGCCCTCGTGGAACTGCAGCGGCAGCACGCCCATGCCGACCAGGTTGGATCGGTGGATGCGCTCGAAACTTTCCGCCACGACCGCCTTGACGCCGAGCAGTCGCGTACCCTTGGCCGCCCAATCGCGCGAGGAACCGGTGCCGTATTCCTTTCCCGCGACGACGATCAGTGGCACGTCCTCGCTCTGATAGCGCATTGCAGCATCGTAAACCGCGAGCACCTCGCCCGAGGGCAGATGGCGGGTCAGGCCGCCTTCCACGCCCGGCAGCATCTCGTTGCGGATGCGAATATTGGCGAACGTGCCGCGCATCATCACTTCGTGATTGCCGCGGCGCGCGCCGTAGGAGTTGAAATCGATCGGGCGCACCTGATGCTCGATCAGGTAGCGGCCGGCCGGGCTGTCCTTCTTGATCGCGCCCGCAGGCGATATGTGGTCGGTCGTGATCGAATCGCCGAGGATCGCCAGCGGACGCGCTCCCGCGATGTCCAGGATGGGATCGGGCTTGCGCGACATGCCGGCGAAATAGGGCGGAAACTGCACATAGGTTGAGTCCGGGTCCCATTTATAGGTGGTCCCGCCGGCCGTCTTGATCTCCTTCCACCGCAAATCGCCCTCGAACACGTTGGCATAGCGGCTACGGAACATTGCCGGCGTCACCACGCGATCGATGACGGCCTGGATCTCCGCGTTTTCCGGCCAGATGTCGCGCAGATAGACGGGCTTGCCGTCGCGACCCAATCCGATCGGGTCGCGAGTGAGGTCGAGAGCGATCGAGCCGGCGATTGCGTATGCGACGACGAGCGGCGGCGACGCCAGATAGTTGGCGCGTACCTGCGGGTGCACGCGGCCTTCGAAGTTACGGTTGCCGGAGAGAACGGAGGCGACGGTCAGCCCGCCCTCCTCGATGGCGCCTGCGACCGGCTCATCGAGCGGCCCGGAATTGCCGATGCAGGTCGTGCAGCCATAGCCAACCAAGCTGAAACCAAGCGCGTCCAGATCCTGCTGCAGCCCGGCGGCTGTGAGATAGTCGGTGACGACTTGGCTACCTGGAGCAAGCGACGTCTTCACCCAAGGTTTGACGGCCAGGCCTCGCGCCCGCGCATTTCGTGCAAGCAGGCCCGCCGCCACCATTACGCTCGGATTGGACGTATTGGTGCAACTGGTGATCGCAGCGATCACGACGTCGCCATGGCCAAGCTTCAGATCGGTGCCCTTCATGGGCGCCCGTTTGTTCACTGATTCCGTGCCGATCTCCTTCTCCAGCGCGACGCGGAATTCCTCGGATGCTTTCGACAGCGCCACCCGATCCTGCGGGCGCTTGGGTCCGGCAAGGCTCGGCTCGACCGTCCCCATATCGAGCTCCAGCGTGTCGGTGAAGATGGGCTCGGGCGTAGCCGCATCGCGCCACAGACCCTGCTCGCGCGCATAGGCCTCCACCAGCTTCACCCGTTGCGGGCTGCGGCCGGTCAATTCGAGATAGCGAAGCGTCTCGCGATCGATCGGGAAAAAACCGCAGGTTGCGCCATATTCGGGAGCCATGTTGGCGATGGTGGCCCGATCGGCGAGGCTGAGCGCGTCCAGGCCGGATCCATGGAACTCGACGAAGCGCCCAACGACGCCGTGCTTGCGCAGCATTTGAGTGACGGTAAGGACGAGGTCGGTCGCGGTCGAGCCCTCGCGCAGCCGGCCCGTGAGCGTGAAGCCGACCACCTCGGGAATGACCATGGAAACCGGCTGGCCCAGCATCGCCGCCTCGGCCTCAATGCCGCCCACCCCCCAGCCCAGCACGGCCAGGCCGTTGACCATGGTGGTGTGGCTGTCGGTGCCGACCAAGGTGTCGGGATAGGCAAGCTGACGCCCCTCCTGGTCCTTGGAGGACCAGATGGTTTGCGCAAGATATTCGAGGTTGACCTGGTGACAGATGCCGGTGCCGGGCGGAACGACGCGGAAATCGGCGAAGGCGGTCTGCCCCCAGCGCAGGAAGGCGTAACGCTCGAGGTTGCGCTCATACTCGATCTCAACATTGCGGGCGAACGCGCTCGGCTTGCCGTAGACATCCACCATGACCGAATGATCGATGACGAGGTCGACCGGCGAGAGCGGGTTGATGCGCTCGGGATCGCCGCCGAGCCTTTCCATGGCATCGCGCATGGCGGCAAGATCGACCACGGCCGGAACGCCGGTGAAGTCCTGCATCAGTACGCGCGCCGGCCGATAGGCGATCTCGCGGGTGGAGCTGCGTGCCTTCAGCCATTCGGCCATGGCCCGGACATCGTCCACCCGGACGGTGCGCCCGTCTTCGTGCCGCAGTAGATTCTCCAATAGCACCTTGAGCGACACCGGCAGTCGTGTGAAATCCGCCCCCACGGCATTGCCCGCCGCGGCGAGACTGAAATAGTCGTAGCTGCGCCCGGCGACGCTCAAGGTCCGGCGGGTCTTCAGGCTGTCATGACCGATGAGTGTCATGGCGGGCTCCTTCGCGAAAATCGGGAAGTCGCGAATTCGATTGCGCGAGAGGGCTTAAGGCTGCCCGGTATCGATGGCACGCTCTCGTAACGCCCGCATCGTAGTTGGAACAGACGGTCTGCGGCAATGGGGCCGAAGCCCGCCCGCGCGGGAGCCCGGCGGGTCCCCTGCCGGCAGTCCGGTCGGCTAGCTTGACTGGCCCTTCTTGTATGCCTCGACCTTCTCCTTGAGCTCGACATATTCCTCGCAGGCATTGCATGCGGTGGAGAGCACGCTCAGACGCTCCTCCGCCTTGTCGAGCAGTTTCAGTTCCAGATAAAGCTCGCCCAGATACTCGTTAGCGCCACGATGTTTCGGCTCAATGACGAGAGCCTGCTGGTAGTATTCGAGCGCCTGATCGGTATGGCCGAGCTTGCGGTGACTGTAGCCGAGATAGTTCAGCGCATTGGCGTTCTTCGGATCGGCCTTCAAGGCCTTTTCCAGAAGTGGGATTGCATCCTTGTATTTCTCTGCCTTGATCTTCTTCTCTGCTTTCGCGAACGCTTCCGCGCCGGGGCTTGAGGCGGAGGTCGAGGAATCGTTGCTGGAGCCGAAGGCAAAGGCGGGAACCGGCGGCCCCAGAGCAAACATGATTGCAAGTACGACGACCAGCCGAAGCGCGGTGGTCATGGCGGCATCCTTTCCTTTGAGAAACTGCTCTCTTTTTATACTAGCATCATGGTCGCATGGATGCAGATGCCTCTTGGTCGCAGGCGGTTCAGCCATACCGCTCCTCCTTCCAAGGGTCTGCTTCATTGTGGTAGCCCCGGACCTCCCAGAAACCTTTGCTATCGTTGGACACGAACTCGATTCGCTTCACCCATTTGGCGCTCTTCCAGAAATAGAGCTTCGGCACGACCACCCGCACCGGCCCGCCATGCTCAGACGCGAGTGGGGCCCCCTGCCACTTCGCCGCCAGCAGCACATCGTCCCGATCGAACGCCTTGAGCGGGAGATTGGTCGTATAGCCGTCATGAGCGTGGAAGAGGATGTGCGCCGCCTCCGGGAGCGGGCGTACCAGCGCAAGCAGGTGGCGTGCAGCGACCCCTTCCCAATGATTGTCGTAGCGCGACCAGGCGGTGACGCAGTGGATGTCGCTGACCGATTCGGTTTGTGGTTGCGCCCGGAAGTCCGCCCAGCTCCATGAGATCGGGTTCGCAACGAGGCCATCGACAGAGAGCCGCCAGCTTTCCAGCGACAAAGCCGGCCTGATGCCGAGGTCCAGCACCGGCCAGTTTTGCACCAATCTCTGGCCGGGAGGCAGGCGCTCGGACGCCGGATCGGCCATCGCACCGGTCAAAAGACGACCTTCACGGGCCCATTTCTGCTTACTCTCGACCAGCTTGTCCTTGATCCGGCCGATCAGGCCCGGCTCCTTCCCACCCATGTGACCCCTCAGCTGGACGACTCTAAAGATGGACCCGCCGGCCGGCGCGGAAAAGGGCCCTTTGTTCACACCTCCATCACATCACCGCGAAGGCGAGCGGCGTCGGCTTCCGGTAGCGTGGATGTGATGGACACGCCCGAGGCCTTCTCGAATCCGCCGCCTGGGACGATGCGCGGCACGATCCTGATGCACCAGCCGGCGAAAGGGGCGCGCCGCCGGAGGCGCGACATCGTCCACCACATAAGATTGTAAGGGGGATCGTCCGCCTTCTCCTTCAGGCGCCGAAGGCAGTGGCCAAGCATATCGGCAAGGGGGGCAATCTCCGGCGGATCCAGATCGATCGGATCGGTGCTTGCCCGCAGCGGCTGAATCCGCAGCTCGCAGGGCGCCTCCGCCGCGAACGGCACATAGGCCGTGAACGAGCCGTTCTCGGCGATGACACGTCGGCCGGACGCTCGCTCTGCTTCCAGCGCGGTCTCGAACGGATTGCGGCCGGACGAAGCGTGAGCTGCTGCAAGATGAGCTTCCCGCCGCGCCATTTCGGCCGGCACGAAGGGCAGCGCGATGAGTTGGCCGTGAGCATGGATGAGCGAGGAGCCCGCCCCGGTTCCATGATTGCGGAACACGAACACGGCAATCGCCTCCGGATCGCGCGCGAGTTGGCGCATGCGCGCGAGCGTCAGCTGCACGACCCCTTGCAATTGGGCATGCTCCATTTCCGACAAGTCCTGGTCGTGCCGTGGCGTTTCGACGATCACCTCGTGGCGTCCGCGGCCTGGCAACGCCCGTGCCTCTCCGGTTGCGCCGGCATCGGGCCTCAACGCCGGAAATGTGTTGGCAAGAATGCGCGCCCGCCAGCCGCCCTCCGACAGGTTGGGAAGGACAAGGATGGGAACCGTCGGCTCGCCGGACCTCGCAGGACAGAAGGGGCAGCTCGGATCGTGTCGCGGCAGCGTGGTCGGCAGGGCTGCGGCGGTGCGATACGCGCGGTCGCGGGGGCGGCCCTGGCGGTGAGGCGCAAGGATGGTGAAGACGCCCGTCAGGGGATCCTGGCGCAGCTCGCTCGTCGCCATTGGACGCTCATGCGGATACATATGTTGCGCCTGCCACCAAATCCTAGATCAGGTGCGGCCATGCGATGCTCGCCAGCACATAGAGGCCGGAGGACAACAACAGCACGCCGGCGATGCGGGCAATCCATTCCAGGTGATTGGGATCCAGGCGACCGCGGATGGCCATGGCGATGGCGGCGAGCAAAAGCCACCAGGAGGCCGAGCCGGCAAACACCCCGCCCACCAGCGTCGCCGTGGCATCGGCGGTCAGTTCCTGTTCGAGCACGCCAAGCGCGGCGAAGATCGCGGCCAGCGCGAAAATAGTTACCGGATTGGTAAGGGTCAGGGCGAATGTACTCGCGAAATCGCCGATCAATGTCCGATCGGCCGGACCACGAGCCGGCGGCTTGGGGTCGCTGGTGAGGCTGCGCAGGCCGATCGCGCACAAAAACGTGCCGCCGCTCAACTTCAACCAGGCCTGATGCTCGATCAGCGCATCCGATATCGCCGTCAGCCCGAACGCCGCCACGCAGCCGAACAGCGTGTCCGCTACGGCGGCGCCAAGTCCCGAACTGAGCCCCGAGGCAGCTCCCCTCAGGATGGTTCGCCGCACACAAAGCACGCCGATCGGCCCGACCGGAACGGCGACCAACACACCCACCAGCATGCCGCGGAGAAATAGCGAAAGGTCCATGATCCCCCAGGACACCCGGGGGCATTCATAGACATTTTAGACGATTGCGACCAGTTGATCCGACCAAGTCTGGAATTTGAGAGGCCTTAACCCAGACTGGCAAGAGTGGCCGCAAGTGAGTACTCTCCCGCCCTCAGCCAAAGGAGGTAGACCTGCCCATGGCAAGGCTTAGATGGCTTGCCCTCATCTTCCTGGCCATGACGGCTGGAATGGTCGTTGGCACACCCTCGATGGCGCAAACTGCCCCGTTCTCCGGCGAGGCCGATCGCGCCAAGATCGAGTCGCTCATCGCCACCCTTGAAGATGAGGCGGCGCGGGACAAGCTGATCGAGCAGCTCCGCTTGCTTACACAGGCTCAGCAAGCCGCCAAGCCGCAGTCTGTCGCCGATGGCCTCGGCGCGCGGCTGCTCTCCCTCGTCTCAGAGCGTGTCGCGCATGTCTCGAATGCGCTTGCCGAGGCGGGGGAGGCGATCTATGCCGCGCCCGCGGTTCTGGAGTGGGTCGCTCGCCAGGCGGGCGACCCGATTGCCCGCGGCCGCTGGATCGAAATCGCCTTCAAAGTGCTTGTCGTGCTCGGCCTCGCGACCGCCGTCGAGATCGTCGTCATTCGCTTCCTGGGCCGATTTCGGCGTCGACTGGCCGACCAGCCACGCAACGGCTGGGGTGTCAAGACGCTGTCGATTCTCGGCCGCACCATCCTTGAACTGCTGCCGATCCTCGTTTTCGCCGTGGCTGCCTATGGCGTCCTGCCTCTTACCGAGCCGCGCGAAGCGACCCGGCTGATCGTGCTGACGTTGGTCAATGCCAGCGTCGTCGCGCGCGCGGTCTTGGCATTGGGGAGGGTCATTCTCTCGCCGGGGATGGCCCGACTGCGGCCATTGCCGCTGGGCGATGAGACTGCCAATTACGCTCAGATCTGGTTGCGCCGGTTCACCAATGTCGCAGTCTATGGATATTTCCTGGCCCAAGGCTTGCTGTTGATCGGAGTTCCGGTCGCGATCTACCAGATCCTACTCCGAGTGATCGGCCTTCTGCTCGCCGCCATGGCAATCGTGGTGGTTCTGCAGAACCGAGCGCCGGTCGGCCAATGGCTGGGGAGTGGAACCGGCGGCTCGCTTGCGCGCGTGCGCGCGGGCGATGTGTGGCATCTGCTCGTGATTTTGGTGATCGCCCTGCTCTATCTGGTTTGGGCCTTTGCCGTGCCGGGCGGGGTCGAGTTTCTTTTGCGCGCCTTCGTCGCCACGGCGGTGGTCTTGCTGGCGGCAAGGCTTCTGACGGTGGGAATCGACAGGGCGGTAAGGCGCGGTTTTTCTCTGAATGTCGAGCTCAGCCGGCGCTATCCGGGCCTTGAAGCGCGCGCCAACCGGCACCTGCCGACGCTACAGCGGTTCTTGACCGGCGTCGTCTGGATTTTCGCCGGACTCGCATTGCTCGAGGCCTGGGGCGTGGATTCCTTCGGCTGGCTGGGCAGCGAAGGCGGGCGGCGCATCACCGGCAGTCTTGTTTCCATCCTGCTCGTGCTTGCCATCGTATGGTTGGCATGGGAGATCCTGGACACGACGCTCGAGCGCTATCTCGAGGAACGCGGGCCCGACGGCCAGACCGTTGAACGCAGCGCGCGCATGCGCACTCTTCTGCCGCTGATCCGCAATGTGGTGCGGGTGGTCCTGGTCACAATGGGTCTGCTCGTCGTTCTCTCCGAGCTTGGTCTCAATATCGGTCCGCTCCTTGCCGGCGCCGGGGTCGTAGGTCTGGCAATCGGTTTCGGCGCGCAGACCCTGGTCAAAGACGTCATAACCGGCTTCTTCATTCTGATCGAGGAATCGATCTCGGTGGGAGACGTCGTCGCTCTGGACGGGCATAGCGGAGTGGTCGAGAGCATGACTATTCGCTCGGTTCGACTGCGCGATCTCTCCGGCTCGGTGCATATCATTCCGTTCAGCTCGGTTCTGACCGTCGTGAACATGACCAAGGAATTCGCCTACGCGATGTTCGAGATCCGCATTTCCTACGAGGATGACGCCGACGCCGCCATCGGCGTGCTTCAGCAGACCGCTCGAGACATGCAGCAGGACGACACCTTCGCCCCGATGATCCTGGCGCCGATCGAGGTCTTCGGCATCGACGGATTTGGCGATCTTGGCGTGTTGCTGAGATCGCGGATGAAAACGCGGCCGGGCAAGCAATGGTCGGTGCAGCGGGAGTTCAATCGGCGAATCAAGCTCGACCTGGCCAATGCCGGCATCGATATGCCGCATCATGTGCTGCCCCGCGGCATGGTCCCGGCGCGCGGCTCTTTCGCAAAGGCTTGAACGGCCGAACCTCAGCCCTCCTCGCAAGAGCCGTCCACGACTTTGATCGCCACTTCGTAGTTAAATCCCGCGCGCCCCAGTGCGGCCAGATCCCTCAGCCGGTGAACTGCGCGATTCTTGATCCGCCACGGACCAAGTCTTCGCCTGCGCGCAAGACGGCGCGCGGCCGCCAGATCGGCCTCTTCGGCGATGGCGCCCTCGTCGGCTTCCGAGATGGCGCGCTCCCTCTCGTCCGGGGCTACACCTTTGGCAGCCAAGGTCGCCCGGATCGAGCGGGTCGATCCGCCACGTCGGCGCAGGCTCAGCGCCTTGCCTTCGGCGTAGCGCCGATCGTCGAGGATGCCCGATCGCCGCAGTCGATCGACAAGCGCGTGCACGGCAGCGGCGCCTGCCTTGGCGTCGGTGCCGTGCCGCTCGGCGGAGCGGCGGACCTTGTTCAACAGAAGGCGCTCAAGGTGGCGGGCAGAGGCGGCGTAACGGGCCAGGTAGCGCAATGCGGCGGCCTCAAGCCGGCCGGCGGTTACCGGCGGTGCTTCACGGCGGCGCTCGCGTGCCCCGGCTTGCGCCGGGCTTTCGCCGGGACTAGGGTCGCGACCCGATTTTCGCCCAGACCGATTGCCCATGGCTATTGCCTTTCCTCCCGAGCCTCGCGCCCTTGGCGCCGTGAACTGGTTGGGCCTGTGGACGCTCTACGTCAAGGAGGTCCGCCGGTTCGCCAAGGTAGCAACCCAGACTGTCATCGCGCCGGTGGTGACCACGCTTCTGTTCCTGGCGATCTTTTCCTTGGCGTTGGGCGGCGGCTCTCGGCAGGTCGGCGGCGTTCCCTTCGCGGAGTTCCTGGCGCCAGGGTTGGTGATGATGGCGATGGTGCAGAACTCCTTCGCAAACACCTCCTCCTCGCTCCTCATTTCGAAGATTCAAGGCAACATTGTCGATATGCTGATGCCTCCGCTCTCACCGGGGGAGCTTACCCTTGCTTTCGCTGCAGGCGGCGTCACCCGGGGGCTCGCGGTAGGATCGGCGGTCGCCCTGGTCATGGCGCTGTTCGTGCCGATCGAGGTCCAACATGCCGGCTTCGTGCTGTTTCACGCGGTCGCCGCCTCGCTGATGCTGTCGCTGATCGGGATTCTCGCCGGCATCTGGTCGGATAAGTTCGATCAAATGGCGGCCATCACCAATTTCGTGATCACGCCTTTGGCCTTCCTGTCAGGCACCTTTTATTCGGTCCAGAAGCTGCCGGACTTCTGGCGGCTGGTGGCGCATTTCGACCCGTTCTTCTACATGATCGATGGATTCCGCTACGGCTTCATCGGCCATGCCGATGCCTCCCTCGTGCTGGGAGCGACGGTGCTGCTCGGGGCCGATATCCTGCTCTGGATCCTGGTTTATGTCTGGTTCCGGCGCGGGTACAAGCTCAAGGCCTGAGTTGGTCGGCGCCCCCGCGGCCCCGCGACAGTTCGGGCGGGTCAACTGGCTTGGCCTCGCCACGCTCTACCGCCGCGAGGTGAAGCGCTTCCTGGTCGAATGGCCGGAGACTCTGGGAGGGGTGGCGGTTTCAGGCCTGCTCTTCCTTGCGGTTTTCCATCTTGCGCTCGAAGCAGCGCCACAGCCTCTGCCCGGCGTTTCCCTGGTCGCATTTCTGATCCCGGGTCTGATCGCGGTATCCATCGCGCAGAAATCTTTCGAGGCTGCGGCCTTCTCCATTCTGTTCGACAAGTTGGAGGGCGTCATCGTCGATGTGCTGACGCCGCCCTTGACGGCGGGGGAGCGGACAATCGCCTATACACTTGCAGGGGCGAGTTCGGGTCTGGTGAGCGGGGCAGCCGCAGCCCTGGTCCTTCTCCCCTTCGCGCCTTGGCCTGAGATCCGGCTGCTGCCGCTGGTCTTCTTTCTCGCAGTAGTCGCGGTTTTGCATGCGCTTTTCGGCATCCTGGCCGCCCTCAAGGCCGATCGCTGGGATAATCTCGCAGCGATTCAGACCTTCGGTCTGGCGCCCTTGATTTATCTCTCGGGTGCATTCTTCCCGACCAGGGATCTGCCGCAGACCGGTCGGGTCGCGGTTCTCCTCAATCCGACCCATTATGCGGTGGATGGGCTGCGCCTCGGCTGGCTTGGACAGTCGGAATTGGCGCCTGCGGGCGGCGCCATTCTGCTCATCTCGCTCAATCTGGCGCTGTTCGCGCTGGTCTGGCGGCTCTTTGCGGCGGGCTACAAGCTGCGAGCCTGAGCTTGGGTGGGCACGCCGGAGGGGCGATTCGTTGACAAGCCCGCCGTCTCTCCCCGATAGTCCCGCTCCCCCGGCATTGCGCCGGGCTCTTTTTTGGCGGGGGCTATCCGCCTGATGCGGCCGGCGCCCCGCGCTCAACTAGGATGTCTGCCGATGACGACAGCCGTGATGCCGACCTATGGCCGGGCCGATCTCGCTTTCGAACGCGGCTCGGGGGCCTATCTTTTCACGGCGGACGGGCGGCGGTTTCTCGATTTCGCCAGCGGCATCGCGGTGACGGGCCTCGGCCATGCCCATCCGCATCTGGTCAAGGCGCTGACCGAACAGGCGCGGAAGTTATGGCATACCTCCAATCTCTTCCAGATTCCCGGGCAGGAGCGCCTGGCCGAACGTCTGACCGAGGCGACCTTCGCCCAAACCGTGTTTTTCGCCAATTCGGGCGCCGAAGCCATCGAATGCGGGTTGAAGATGGTCCGCAAGTATCATGACGATACCGGCCATCCGGAGCGCTACCGGGTCATCACCTGCTCGGGCTCCTTCCACGGCCGGACGCTGGCGACCATCTCCGCCGCCGGGCAGGAGAAGCATCTCAAGGGCTTCCTTCCGGAGGTCGACGGCTTCGACCATGTCGCTTTCGAGAATCTGAACGAGTTGCGTGCTGTGATCGGGCCGCAGACGGCGGCGATCCTGGTGGAGCCGGTGCAGGGAGAGGGCGGCATGCGCGCCGCCTCGGAGGAGTATCTGAAGGCGTTGCGGCAGGTTTGCGACGAGTATGGCTTACTGCTGTTCTTTGACGAAATACAATGCGGAATGGGCCGCACAGGCAAGCTTTTCGCTTGCGAGTGGGCTGGGGTCGCGCCGGACATCATGGCGATCGCCAAGGCGCTGGGCGGCGGCTTTCCAGTATCGGCCTGTCTTGCCACTGAACGCGCGGCCGTCGGAATGACCCAAGGCACGCACGGCTCGACCTTCGGCGGAAACCCGCTTGCCATGGCAGTGGGGAATGCGGTTCTCGACGTGATGCTGGCTCCCGGATTTCTTGAGAGAGTGCAGCGGAGCGCCGACCGGCTGCGGGGCGAGCTTGCCCTTCTGATGAAGCGCCATCCCTCCATCTTCAAGGAGGTTCGCGGCAAAGGGCTGATGATCGGATTGCATCTCGGCGTTCCGAACTCCGAGATGCAGGTCGCTCTTCGCGAACGGGGGCTGTTGACCGCCACCGCTGGGGACAATGTGCTTCGCTTGCTGCCGCCGCTCATTATCGGCGAGGCCGAGATCGCCGAGGCGGTCTCGATCCTCCAACATGTCGCCGTCGGCTGGAAGTCATGAGTACGCCAAAACATTTTCTCGATCTCGACAAGCTCGACGGGGAGGCGCTGCGGTCCATCGTCGAGCGCGGCAAGGCCTTCAAGAGAGACTCGAGGATCGCGGCAGACCAGCCACTGCAGGGCCGGGCGCTCGCGCTCATCTTCGAGAAGCCCTCGACCCGCACGCGCGTCTCCTTCGAGCTAGGAATGCGCCAACTCGGAGGCGAGGTGATCGTGCTGGAGCGAGACGGCTCGCAACTCGGTCGGGGCGAAACGGTGGCCGACACCGCCAGGGTGCTTTCGCGCTATGTCGACATCATCATGCTGCGCACCACCGAGGAATCGAAGCTCCTGGAGATGGCGGAGCATGCGAGCGTGCCGGTGATCAACGGCCTCACCGACCGTACCCATCCCTGCCAGTTGATGGCCGATGTGATGACTTTCGAGGAGCACCGCGGACCGATCGCCGGCCACCGCATCGCCTGGGTCGGGGACGGAAACAACATGGCGACCTCCTGGATCCATGCGGCGGTCCGGTTCGGGTTTGAGCTGACCATCGCCTGCCCCGCCGAGCTTCCGCCTCCCGGAGACGTGCTGAGCTGGGCCAGGCGGGAAGGGGGTCGGGTCAGGGTCACGCCCGAGGTCGCCGCTGCGGTGGAAGGCGCAGACTGCGTCGTCACCGACGCCTGGATCTCGATGGGCGACGAGGTCAAGGGCGTCAAGGACCGGCACAACCTGCTGGCCGGTTATCGCGTCGATGCCCGGGTAATCGCGCAGGCCAAGCCCGAGGCGATCTTCATGCATTGCTTGCCCGCTCATCGCGGCGAGGAGGTGACCGCCGAAGTGATCGACGGCCCCAAATCCGTCGTCTGGGACGAGGCGGAGAATCGACTGCATGTCCAGAAGGGCATTCTCTGCTGGTGTCTCGAGCGATGACCCTTGGCGGCGCCGGCGTACCTGACGACCTGGTCCAGCCATTCCAGGTCGAGGCGTCGGCAATTCGTGGTCGGCTGGTCAGGCTTGGCCCTGCCGTCGATGAAATCTTGGCGCGGCACGACTATCCGGCGCCGGTCGCCACCGTTTTGGCCGAGGCGCTCGCCTTGGCGCCGCTGCTCGCGGCCGCCCTCAAATACGAGGGTATCTTCACCTTGCAGACCAAGGGCGACGGGCCGCTCTCGATGCTTCTCGCCGACATTACGAGTGCAGGAGATTTGCGCGGCTATGCCCAGTTCGACCCGGCCCAGGTGGAAGCGTTGATCATCAGCGCCACCGGCGTTCAGCCCTCGCTGCCGCGCTTGCTTGGCAGCGGCCATCTCGCCTTCACGGTCGATCAGGGCCCCCATACCGAGCGCTATCAAGGCATCGTCGAGTTGACTGGCGCCACGCTCGCGGAGTGCGTGCATCATTATTTCCGGCAATCCGAGCAACTCGAAGCGGCTGTGAAGGTCACCGCCGCCAAAGATCCGCAGGGACGATGGCGGGCCGGGGGCCTCATGGTTCAACGCATGCCGGAGCCTGGAGGGCTCGGTTCGGAGCAGGACGAGGAGGGGTGGCGCCGGGCCGCATCCTTCATGGCCAGCTCCACGAAAGCCGAGCTCCTCGACCCCGAGCTTGCGCCGGACCGGCTGCTTTATCGTCTCTTCCACGAGGATGGGGTCAGGGCTTTTCAGTCGCAGCCGCTTCGATTCGCCTGCCGGTGCTCGCGTCAGCGCGTCGCCGACATGCTCGGCGCTCTTCCCCGCGGCGACATCGATGAGATGAAAGCCGATGGCGAAGCAGTGATTACTTGCGAATTCTGCTCGGCCCGTTACGTTTTCAATCCGGATGAGCTCGAGGCCACGCGGGCCGGAGATCACTGACCGGACGGATGGGGCGGAGAAGGGTCAGCATGCCGACGCCGGATCTGATACGCCGGAGTCTGATCGCATTCCTGGCGGGGTTGTCGGCTTGCACCTTCGAGGTAGAAGAGACCGATTTTCCCGAGCTAACTTGGACTCATCTGCCCCCGATCACGCTCGACGTGGCGGAGATCGAAATCATCGACGCCAGCCAGCCGACCGGTGCTTCACCGAATGTCGAGCACCTTTTTCCGGTGCCCCCGGCAAGGGCGGCTGAGCGCTGGGCCCGCGACCGCTTGCGCGCAGGCGGGGTTACCAACCGCGCGCGCTATATCATTCAGCGCGCCGAAGTGGTGGAGGTTGGATTGCAGCAGACGGAAGGCTTGTCCGGACTCTTCACCACGGACCAGAGCGAGCGATACGATGCGGAGCTGGCGGTCCTGCTCGAGATCCGGTCGGATACGGGCGGGCGGCTGGGACAGGTGACCACCGAGCTGCGCAAATCGCGCACGGTGCCGGAGGATGCCAGCCTGAGTGAGCGCGAAGCCGTATGGTTCTCCATCACTGATGATCTGTCCGAGCTCCTCAATGCCGAGCTCGAGCGTAGCATGCCTCTGTATCTCGGCCGTTGGATCCAGGCGCGTTGACGCCGATGCAGTGTATCCTGGGCTGACCAGGCGCGAACTCATATGCACGATGGCGTAACGGTTTCAAGGGTTCCGATCTTGAGTCCAAGGCGGCTGTCAGACACTGCAGCAGCGCCTCCAAAGGGGAAACCCATCTCCTCAGACGGCGAGCTGGTTGAGAAACTTCTCTGCCCGGGGAACCCACTTTTCGGGCTCCTCGGTGGTCGCATAATGCCCGTAGCGGCTCTGCAATTCTACGAACGTCGCATCGACGCCCCGGCCCGCGGTTTCAAAGAGGTCCTTGGTGCGGTATCCATGGCAATCACGTGGCCGCAAGGCAAGGCCACTCTTGTGTAGAAAATCTTAATTCTCGCTCCGAGGAGGAGTCTATCGGTCTGACTTCCGAATAGCCCTCTTACACCGCATCAGCGGCCGCGAACGACATAAGAAGCTGGCTGAATATCGGTATTTGGGCCCACATCGGATACGCTAAGATTGCGCGGTGCCCGTGTCGCGCAAGGGGGCCGATGAGTCTTAGAAAGACGAGATAGGTGCTGGTGGGCCGACTGCGGCTAAGCCTGTTGCCCGCGCACACCTTGCCCCCGCTTGACGCATAACGGAATTGGTCCCGGACTGAGCATGCACCTAATCGAGATCGCGAGTGGTGCAGACGGGGAGAATCGGGAGGTGTGAAAATGTTTGCCCGGCTCGGAGTCCGTGGTCGACTGCTTCTATCGTTCTTCGGGATCAGCGCCTTCGCCGTGATCGCCGCAGCCACCGCGATGTACTCCTTCTTGGAGGTCGGAAAAGCTCTGGAGCGCATCATTGAGTTTCGCGTGCCTTCGGCGATTGCATCCGTTCAGCTCTCGCGCCAGGCCGAGCGAATCGTCGCCGCAGCCCCCGCGCTCCTCACCGTCACCACGGCGCCCGAACACGAGCGCGTATCCGGCATGATCTTCACGGAGGTCGACCGGCTCGATTCTCTGTTGAACGATTTGGAGCGTCGTGGCACCGATCCCACCTATGTCGAAGACGGTAGGCGCGGCGTGCACGAGTTGCGCGCCAATCTCGACAACCTTCACACCCTGATCGCCGAGCGTCTTGCTGCCGGTAATCGCAAAACGGCGCTGTTGCTTCGACTGGGCGAAACCCATCGCGCCACCCAGCGCCTGCTGGGACCCGGGCTTCTGCTGGTCGAGTCGAGCCTGTCACGACTTCACGGAGCGATGGCCGAGGCAAACCCGAACGCGAAGGAACGCAGCGAGCTGATAACGAGTTTGGTGGATTCCCTTGCCGCCTCGCCGCCGCTTCAGCGTGCCCAGAGCGAGATATTGACGATCAACGGTGCGCTACTCCAAGCGTCGACGGCCGAACGTGTGACCGATCTGCCGATCCTGGCATTGCCGCTTGAACGCTCGCTGGACGCCCTGACGAAGCTCATCCAAGGCCTGGAACCCGATCTCAGATCGTCGCTGCTGGCGCGGGTGGAGGAGTTTCGGAGTTTCGTATCCGGCCCGGACAGCATCGTCGAGGCGCGCCGGCGCGAGCTCGACCTGATCGCTGAGCGATTTGCTACCAGTAATCGCAAAACTGCGTTGTTGCTTCGACTGGGCGAAACTCATCGCGCCACCCAGCGCCTGCTGGGACCTGGGCTTCTGCTGGTCGAGTCGAACCTGACGCGACTGCGCGGAGCGATGGCCGACGCAGGTCTGAATGCGAAGGAACGCAGCGAGCTGATAACGAGTTTGGTCAATTCCCTTGCCGCCTCGCCGTCGCTTCAGCGTGCCCAGAGCGAGTTATTGACGATCAACGGTGCGCTCCTCCAAACGTCGACGACCGAACATGTCACCGACCTCCCGGTTCTGGCATTGCCGCTTGAACGCTCGCTGCACGCCCTGACGAAACTCGGCCAAGAGCTGGAGGCCGGTCTCAGGTCGTCGCTGCTGGCGCGGGTGGAGGAGTTTCGGAGTTTCGTATCGGGCCCGGACAGTATCGTCGAAACGCGCCGGCGCGAGCTCGGCCTGATCGCCGAGCAACTTGCCGCCAGTAACCGCAAAACGGCGCTGCTGCTTCGACTGGGCGAAACCCATCGCGCCACCCAACGTCTGCTGGGACCTGGGCTTCTGCTGGTCGAGGCGGGCCTCTCGCGACTGCGCGGAGCGATGGCCGACGCAAGTCTGAACGCGAAGGAACGCAGCGAGCTCATCACGAATTTGGTCGACTCCCTCGCTGCTTCGCCGCCGTTCCAGCGGGCCCAGATCGAGGAACTAAGCATCAACGGCGCGCTTCTGCAGGCGGCGACGGCCGAGCACCCCACAGACCTGCCCCTGTTGGCGTTGCCGCTCGAACGCTCGCTCGACGCCCTGACGAAACTCGCCCAAGAGCTGGAGCCCGATCTCAGATCGTCTCTGCTGGCCCGAGTGCAGGAGTTTCGGAGTTTCGTCTCGGGCCCGGACAGCATCGTCGAAACACGCCGGCGCGAGCTCGACCTGATTGCCGAGGGTCGGCGGCTTCTTGCACAGAACGCCGAGGTGTCGAGCCGGCTCACCAATATAGTCTCGGGCATGGTGAGCGGCGCGGAACAGGACATTACGCGCGCGAATTTCGAGGCGCTCTCGACGCAACGGCTCTCCACCGCGGTACTGATCGCAGTGGTGGCGCTAACCATCATAAGCTCTGCCCTCATCGTCTGGCTCTATGTAGGGCGCAATATCATCGCCCGCTTGACCGAGCTCAGTGCCTGCATGGAGTCGGTCGCCGGCGGCGACCTCAAGGTGCATCTGCCGAGCACGGAAAGCGATGACGAAATCGGTCGGATGACGAAAGCGCTGACGGTGTTCCGCGATACCGCGGTCGAAATCGAAGAGAGCAACCTGCGGGAAATCGCGCAAACCCGGCAACGCCTGCTGGATGCGATAGAAAGCATCTCTGAGGGCTTTTGCTACTACGATTCAAACGATCGCTTGGTCGTTGCCAACAATCGCTACCGATCGCTGATTTATCCGGGCGCCGAGGAGACGGTCGTGGAGGGAATGGCCTTCGAGAAGGTCATCCGGACTGCCGCGGAGCGAGGATACGTCAAGGACGCCGAGGACCGCATTGACGAATGGGTGGCGGAGCGCTTGGCGCAACACCGCCAACCTGGCGCGCCCTACATTCTACAGGGCATCGACGGCCGATGGGTCATGGTCGGCGAACGCAGGACCGGCGACGGCGGCACAGTGGCGATTTATTCCGACATCACCGAGCTCAAGCAACGCGAGAAGGAGCTGAGCGAAAAATCGAAGTCCATGGAACAGCTTTCAGGCCAGATCGCCAAGTACCTCTCCCCGCAGATCTATGAATCGATCTTTACGGGCAAGCGGGAAGTGAAGGTGGCGAGCCATCGTCGCAAGCTGTCGATCTTCTTCTCGGACATAGCCGGCTTCACCGAGACCGCCGAGCAGCTGGAGTCCGAGGACCTGACCAAGCTGCTGAATCATTACCTCACCGAGATGTCCGAGATCGCGCTCGTCCACGGCGCCACCATCGACAAATACGTGGGTGACGCCATCGTCATCTTCTTCGGCGATCCGGAGACCCGCGGCGTCAAGGAGGACGCGCTGGCCTGCGTCAAGATGGCGATCGCCATGCGTCAGAAGATGGCGGAGCTGCAAGGCACCTGGCGCGACTCCGGAATCGCCAACCCCCTGCGGTGCCGGATCGGCATCAACACCGGCTTCTGCACGGTGGGGAATTTCGGCAGCGAGGACCGTATGGACTATACGATCATTGGCAGCGGAGTGAACCTGGCCTCGCGGCTCGAAAGCGCGTCTGCTCCCGGCGAGATCCTGATCTCCTATGAGACCTTCGCATTGGTGAAGGACGAAATCCTGTGCAAGAAATTCGGCGAGATCACCGTCAAGGGCGTTTCCCATCCGGTCGAGACCTATCAGGTCGTCGATACCTATGAGAACCTGGGACGGGAGCGGGAAGTGATCCAGGATGAATTTCCGAACTACAGCCTGACGATCAAACTTGAAGCGTTGTCACCCGAGGAACGGAACCGGGCCGTGGCGTCCCTCAGTCGAGCTTTGGATAAGCTCGGCCAGCGCGAGGATGTAGCGGCCAAGACCGCCGCCTGAAGGTGGGCGAGCGCTGTTGACGGCGTCCGGGGGAGATTGTGACTCCGGCTCCTGAACGGGAACGGCGATCATGGGGTATCAAGCTCGTTCCGATCCGCCGTCAATTGCGCGCCTATGAGCCCACGCCCTAGATCGACACACCCCGCCGCGCCATTTCGATCAGCCGCCGCAACATCGCCTCGCACTCGGCCAACTGATCTTCCTCGATAAACTCATCGGGCTGATGGGCCTGGGCAATGCTCCCGGGACCGCAGACAATGGCGGAAATCTGCTTTGCCTGGAACAGGCCGGCTTCGGTGGCGAAAGAAACGGCGCCGCTAGCGTTGGCGCCCGTCAGGAGTCGCGCCAGCCGTTCCGCCGGCGAATCGGGCTCCGGCCTCAGCGGAGGGGCGGCGCAGAGCCGTTCATTTGAGATTTCGCTCTCGGTCGCGGTTTCTCGCATGCGCGTCAGCAGCTCCCCCTGCAGATAGGTTTCGAAGCCGCGCACCAGCCAGTCGGCGTCGGTCTCCGGTATCGGCCGGAACTCCCAGACAAAGCGGCATTCGCGCGGAAGGATATTGATCGCTGTGCCGCCGGCTACGGTGCCGATATTGAGCGTGGTGTAGGGCGGATCGAAGGGGCTGTCCGGCGGCGCTGCCGATTTCAACTCCTCGGCGATGCGGGCCAGATAGGTGATCGCCTCGGCGGCGGGAAAAATGGCGCCGGACCCGCGATGGGGCGCGCTGGAATGCCCATCGCGACCGCGAAACCGCGTGAGGAATCCGTGAATGCCCTTATGCGCGGCCACAGGACGCATCTCCGTGGGCTCGCCGATAAGCGCAATCGAGGGCAGGGGCAATGCATCTCCAAGTTCGGCTAGCAGATGCGGAACGCCGGCGCAGCCCACCTCCTCATCGAACGAGAATGCGAAATGGATCGGCGTTGCGAGTGGCTCGGCCGTCATCTCGGGCAGGAGTGCCAGCACAGTCGCGATGAACCCCTTCATGTCGGTGGTCCCGCGTCCGTAAATTCGCGTGCCGCGACGGGTCAGGCGGAAGGGATCGCTGGTCCAGGGCTGGCCCTCCACGGGAACGACGTCGGTGTGACCGGACAGCACGATCCCTCCCGGGCGATCGGGGCCGATCGTCGCATAAAGATTGGCCTTCTCGGCATTGTCGCCATGGGTGAGGCGCACTCCGATGCCATAACTGCCGAGCAGGTCGGAGACGAACCGGATCAGCGCCAAATTCGAGCGGGCGGAGACCGTGTCGAAGCTTACGAGCCGGTCCATCAGATCGAGCACGGCTGGGCTGGGTGCACTCACGTCTCGAACCCTTCTCAACTGCGCCAAAATCGCGGCGTGAACAGTACAAGCACGGTCAACAACTCCAGCCGGCCCAGTAGCATGCCGACGGCCAGCAGCCATTTCGCCGGGCTCGGCAAGCTCGCATAGTTTCCGGACGGGCCTATGATCTGCCCCAGACCAGGGCCGACGTTGGCGAGGGCCTGTGCTGCGCCGGAGATGCTGGTGACGATATCCAGGCCGCAGGCTGCCAAACCCAGCGTGAGGAGTGCGAAGCTCGTCCCAAAGAAACAGAAGAACCCTAACACGGAACGCACGACATCGTCGGAGATCGGTCGTCGATTGAAGCTAGGCAGGGTGATGCCGTGCGGGTGCACGAGTTGGCGAAGCTGCTTGCCGGCTACCGAGCTCAGCACGCAGAAACGAAACACCTTCAAGCCGCCTGAGGTGGATCCGGTGCAGCCACCGATGAAGGTAATGAAGAAGAAGGCGGCGACGGGAAGCGGACCCCAGAGCACATAGTCCTCGGAGGCAAAGCCCGTGGTGGTGGCGATCGACACGACATTGAAGGTGCTCGTTCGCAGCGCATCGTAAAGCTCCCGCCCTTGCGACAGAACTTGCCAAGCGGTCAGCATCAGCACGAAGGCGGCCACATAAGCGGCGTACCATCGGAATTGGCTGTCGGCGAGCAATGTGCGCGGCGATCCGCGGGCGAATTGCGCCATTGACACGAAGGTAGTGCCGCCCAGGAACATGGAGAGCGCCAGCACCCATTCGATCCCCGGATTCTTGTAGTGCCCGATGGAGGCATCTTGAGTGGAGTAACCGCCGGTCGCCAGCGCCGTCATGGCATGGCAAATCGCGTCGAAGAGCGGCATTTCCAACGCTGCGAGGGCAATCGCGCAGGCGGCGGTCAGAGCCAGGTAGACTTTCAGGATGGTTCCGGCGATCTGCTGGATTCGCGGCTTGATCTTTTCCGACTTGTCGGAGGATTCGGTACGGAAGATCTGCATGCCGCCGACTTGCAGGATCGGTAGGATGCTTACCGCCATCGCGATGAACCCGATGCCGCCCATCCATTGCAGGAGCGATCGCCATAACAGCAACCCGGGAGAGGCGGCGTCGAGATCGGCGATGACTGTCGAGCCCGTCGTGGTGATTCCGGACACGGCTTCGAAAAAGGCGTCGGTGAACCCGAGCTGCAGCTGCGAAAGCATGAAGGGAAGGGCGGCGAAGCAGCCGACACCGACCCAGGTCAGCGTTGTCAGCAAAAAAGCTTGGCGAAGACCGAGGCTGCCGGTGGCGGCGGTTCGGTTCGCCAGGAAAAGGCCAACTCCGATGAACAGCGTGATGCCAGAGGAGAGCACGAAAATGCTCCAATCCGACCCGCTGAGCAAGGCATCGACCACCGCCGGCACCAGCATGGCGGCGGCGAGAATGGCCAGGAGGATGCCCAGCACGAATAGGACGGGACGCAGATCGACCACGGTAGCGTCGGCGAAACGTGCCCCCTGCTGACCTAGCACCCTGAGCCAAGGCGCCCGCCACGGATGGCGGGCACGCGATCCTGGATCGTTTGCGGCGGACTGTCTACTGGCGAGAGGGTCCGACCCGGGCCGGCCGGATCGCCCAATCTAGACATTCTGCAGCGGCAAGGCGGTTTGGCCGATGATCGACAGGAACTCCCGGCGGGTCGCAGCATTGTCGCGGAAAACGCCAAGCATCCGGCTCGTCACCATGCTCACCCCTGGCTTGTGCACCCCGCGCGTGGTCATGCATTGATGCGCGGCATCGATCACCACGGCGACCCCCTTGGGCTGCAAGACCTGATCGATCGCGCTGGCGATCTCCGCCGTCATCTTTTCCTGAATCTGCAGCCGGCGCGCATATGCCTCGACAATGCGAGCCAGCTTGGAGATGCCTACGACCCGCTGGTCGGGCAGATATGCGATATGCGCCTTCCCGATGATCGGAAGCATATGGTGCTCGCAATGGGATTCGAAGCGTATGTCCTTGAGCACCACCATCTCGTCGTAGCCGGCGACCTCCTCAAAGGTCCGGGTCAGAACGTCCACGGGATCGCTCTCATAGCCGGCGAAGAATTCCTCGTAGGCCCGCACGACGCGTTCGGGCGTGCCTAGCAGCCCTTCGCGACCTGGATCGTCCCCGGCCCAGCGGATCAGCGTCCGCACCGCCTCCTGCGCTTCGGTGCGGCTGGGGCGGCCTGCCCTTACTGAACGGTTGCTCTTGGCATTCTTGCCGTTCTTTAGCGATACGGGTCGTGGAGCGTTCACGGGACCATTCCTTGAGTAATTCGTCATCTTGCGACAGGAACATGAGGCGTCCGGGTCGTCTCGTCAAATGGGCTTGAGCGGCCCACCGCCGAAAGGGCCTAGTTGAGCCGCATCGCCTGGTGTGGGCTGTCCAACGAGAAGGCGGGGATCCTTACCTCGAACAGCTCCCCGCTATCGCTTTCCATTTGATAGCTGCCCACCATGATGCCGGAGGGCGTCGCCAAGGGTGTGCCGCTGGTATACTCGAAGGCTTCCCCAGGCCGCAAAACCGGCTGCTCTCCCACCACGCCTGCTCCTCGCACTTCCTGGATCCGGCCGAGGGAATCGGTGATTCGCCAGAAGCGGTTGCGAAGCTGCACCGTCTGCGGCCCTTGGTTCTCAATACGCACGTGATAGGCCCAGACGAAATGCATTTCCTCGGGCGAGGACTGATCTTCGAGGTAGAAGGGCCTGACCGTAATCCTGATGTCGCGGGTGATTTCGCTATACATGGCTCTCGCAGTATGGGCCTTCCGCCAACGTCGTAGCTTCACCACATCCCATTCTAAAGCGGTATTCGCCCAAATTGAACCATGTGCGCCGCCGCCCAGGGCCCCAGCCGGGAGGGGGCACAGGCGCGCGAGTTCGGCGGCTGCGAAAGAAAAGGGCGGCGCCGGTTGCCCGGCGCCGCCTCCTACTAGAGCCGTCGGCAGTAGCCGATGCTTACTGCACGATGATTTCCACGCGACGGTTGCGCTGCTCCGCCACACCGTCGTCGGTCGGAACGGCGGGTTCCGCCTCGCCGCGGCCGCTCACCGTGATCTGTTCGGCTGTGATGCCGTTGCTGATCAGGTATTCGCGGACCGCGTCGGCGCGCCGCAAGGAGAGCGCAAGATTGTAGTCTTCGGCTCCGGCGCGGTCGGCATGGCCGGTCACCGAGATCGACGGAGTTCCAGCCGCCTTCGCCGCGGCAATGGCATCATCGAGGACCTGCGCCGCGTCGGGCCGGATATTGTCCTTGTCGAAGTCGAAGTAGGCGACGAACGTCTCTGGCTCGATGGCGACCGGCTGCGCTTCAGCAGGGGCGGCCGTCTCCAACTCCGCCAGAGCGGCAAAGAATTGGTCGCGGCAAGCCGCGATATGGTCAGCTTGGTGGTTTTCCTCCTGCTGTTCGACCCAGCAGTCGAACCGGACCTGCGCCCGCGCGGCCGCTTCAGGAACGCGGTCGCGGGCTGAGGCATCAAGCAGGCCAACCAGCTTGGCGCGGGCGGCTGTCAGTTCATCCACACGGTCTGCTGGAAGGTCCCAGTTGCCGAGGTCTTCGGGTTGGACGACCTCGCCTTCGCCGGCGAGCAGGCCCTTGCGGGCGAAATGCTTCGCGTCCGTCCAATCGTACATCTCATCGGCTTCAAATGCCGACAAGCTGCTATATTCCTGGGTCAAGGCCCGCGTGAACGGCGAGCCCGTACCCTCGGCCGTGCGCACGCGCTGAATGTCGCTGGCACATGCCGCCAGCGCGCCCGACAGCGCCACAGCGGCCAACCAAGTCAATGGTCTCATCGTATGCTCCCCTTGGAGTTGGATCGGTCGATTGCCAATCTGGAATTGCGCAACTGCCCGTCGCATGCTGGCGTTCTGGAGTGGTTCCAGTAACGCTGGTTCCATTGTCCGTATAGGCCAAAAACGCATCAAGCAAAAGTCAAAAGGGCGGTTTCTTCGTCTTCCGTTGCAAGGTGCGGCTTTCTTGCCGCAGCAGGACTGATAACAGCATTATCTGATCGGTTTCCTGATGAACGGTCGTAACCGCGCTTGGTCGGCTCCTTCCTACGTCGGGGCGCTGAGCGTGATTATCGGCCCGTCGGCGGCCTGGGCGTCAGCAGGGTCATGACTGACCATCAGCACCGGCAGCGCGCGGACCCGGGCATGATCGAACACGAAAGCGCGGAAATGCTCGCGCAGGCCCTGGTCCAGGCGCGCGAAAGGCTCATCGAGAAGAAGGACCCTGGGTTCTGCCAAAAGGGCCCGAAGCACGGCCACGCGCGCACGCTGGCCTCCCGAAAGGGTGGCGGGACCGCGATCCTCAAATCCGGAGAGTTGCGCCTCCGCGAGCGCCGCGGCGATGCGTTCACGCCGGTGCTGCCGTCCCGCGATGTACGGCGGCAGGGCATAAGCCAGGTTCTGGCCGACCGTCATGTGGGGGAACAACAGATCGTCCTGGAACAGAATGCCAATTCGACGCCGCTCAGGGGGGAGCCCCGTGACATCGACGCCGTCGATCCGCACGCGACCCGAGGCTCGGAACGCCGGATCGATCGTTCCGGTCAAGAAAGACAGGAGGCTGGATTTGCCGCAGCCGCTGGGGCCGATGAGGGTGACGATTTCGGCCAGAGGCACCAAAAGGGTGAAGCACCGGAACAGTGGCGGCCGGCCGCCGACGCCCAGGGTGATGCAATCGAGCTCCAGCCCAGCCGTCACGAGTTTGCCCTCGCAACCCTTCTGCCGCGGCCGGTCAACGCCAGCGCCGCCGCAAAGCCCAGGGCCGGTAGCAGCATCTGAAGGCTCGCGTACACACCGATAACGCGCCGGTCGCCACTGGCCGAAAGGGTTACCGCCTCGGTCGTGACGGTTTGGAACCGGCCGCCGCCGGCGAAAAGGGTCGGCAGATATTGGCCGACGCTGACGGCAAAACCGAGCGCCAGAGCAACCAAGATGGGTCGCGCCAGCAATGGGGCCTTGATCGTCAGCAGCACGCTCACGGGGCTGTGCCCGAGGCAGAGCGCCGTCCGCTCATAGCGCGGATCAAGCGCGCGCCAAGGCTCGGATAGCGACAGATAGACGTAGGGCAGGACGAACAGCAGGTGGGTCCAGACAAGCCCGACCCAGGTTCCATCAAGGCCGACGACGACCAAGAGGACCTGTATTCCGAAAAGAAAGCCGATCTGTGGCAGGATCAGCGGCACATAAATGAGCCAGCGATGGCGCCGCTGCGCCTTTGCGCCTTGCCGCACCTCCTGCTCCAAGACCGCTATCACGAGCAAGAGCGCAGCGCTGGCCGAGGCGATCGCGAGCAGAGCGGTGGTCCCGATCAGGCCTGCTTCGCCGGTAAGCTGTTGGCGCCAGATGTTCAGCGACAGGCCCTCGGGGAAGGCGGAGCTGATCGTCCAGCGCTGGGCCAGTGACCACAGAACCATCGCCGCAAGTCCTACTAACGAGATCACGACAACCGCCCCCGATCCGCAGGCGGCGCAGGCGGCCGCTAACACCGGGGGTCGGCCGGGCCAGCCGGCAAGGATCCGCCTTCTTCCGAGCGATGCGACCGCAACCTCGCCACACCGCCACAGAAGGATGGTAAGGGCGATTAAGCCCAGTTGCAGGCAGGCCCCGGCCGAGGCCCAGAAGATGTGATCGAGATCGGGGTCCTGGAAACCCCGCCAGACCAAGACAGCCAGGGTCGGCGGCGTGGTCGGGCCCAGTATCAGCGCGACATCGACCACCGAGGCCGAATATGCGAGCACGGCGTAAATTGGCAGGCGCAGTTGCGGATAGAGTTGCGGCAGCACCACTGCAAGCCAGGCGGCGCTGCGCTCGTGTCCAAGAATGCGGGCGACGGTCAGGTTCTCGCGCACCGGAACCTGGCCCATCGCAACCAGCATCATCAGCAAGAGGAACGGCACCTCCTTCAAGGTGAGGCCGAGGATCAGCGCGATCCCGTGCGGATCCTGCACGATGGGGATGTCTGGCGGCAGGGGGCCGGCGAGCCCGGTCGCCGCCAGCAGGCGATAGATCCAGCCGCTGGGCGCGATCAGGAACGCGAACCCGATGGCGATCGCGACGTGCGGTACCGCCAAAAGCGGTGACACAAGGCGGCGTATCCGCGAAAACCAGGGCGTTCCGTGCCAGTGCGCGGCCAAGGCGACGACTATGAGAAAGCTGAGCGCGGTGGTGGCCAGCCCCGTGCCTAGCGACAACCCCGACGCCCGCGCAAGCCCTGGGACCTCCAGAAGCTGCCGAAAGGGCTCCGGGCTGAACCGCACACCGCCGAGCTGGGGAAGGATCCCAAGAGCAGGAAGGATGGTGCCGACAACGCCCATGAGCATGGGTCCGACGAAGAACAGCAGCAACGCCAGGTTCGTAAGACGGCGGCCGATCGAACGGTCGGCGGATCGAGCGCGGCTCAGCGGCCGTAGCGCCGTTGCCATTCCTGCTCCATTCGAACGGTCCAGGAGGGATGCGGCTCGGGGAAGGTGGGGCCAAGCTTGTCCGGCGGCAGCGTGGCGGGGCCGAGCGGCAGCGATTCGAATCGCTCTCGATCGGCGGGATCAAGCCGCCGTAGGGCGAGCACCGTGAAGTCTCCCCACACGCCGGGGTCTTGCTTCCTGGCTTGCGCTTCCGGAGAGAGCAGGAAATCGGCGACCACCAGTGCCGCCTCCGGCTGCGATGCGTTGGCGGGGATAGCGAGAAAATGGCTGTTGCCGATGCTGCCGGCGGCGAATGCGGCCGTACGAGCCGTTTCCGGCAGGAGCCCTTGCGCGATTGCCGCCGAGGCCTCCGAGGGTTGGAAGGAGAAGGCGATATCGGCCTCGCCGTCGGCGATCAGCCGGCGCGCCGCCGGACCGTTCCGCGGAAAGCCCTTGCCGGCGCGCCAGAGATGGGGGTGCAACGCATCGAGATAGGCCCAGAGCGGCGCCGTTACCGTCTCGAAGTCGGCTCCGTCAAGAGGCTGCTGCAGAATCGTCAAGCTTTCCGGGTTGAGCTCATAGAGCGCCTGTTTCAGAAAGGTCGTGCCGATGAAGTCCGGAGGAAGCGGATAGGTCAGGCGTCCCGGGTTCGCCTGTGCCCATGCGAGCAGTTCGGCGACCCCGGCAGGCGGCATCTGCACACGCGCGCTGTCGACGATCATCACGAACTGCGCGCTGCCCCAAGGCGATTCATAGCCTTCGGTCGGCACGGTGGCGTCGATGCGGGTCGTCGGCTTGGCCTCGGTGTCGACCAGAGAATAATTCGGCAGAGATTGCGCGAAGGGTCCGTAAAGCAGGCCGCTCTCCTTCAGGGCCAGAAAGTTTTCACCGTTGATCCAGATGAGGTCGACCGAGCCGCCGACCTTGCGACCGGCCGCAGCCTCGGCCAACACCCGCGACACGGCCTCGGCCGTGTCGCCGATCTTCACATGATGAAGGGTGATGTCAAAACGACGACGTACCTCGTCCGCCACCCAGGCGATATAAGCGTTCACCGAGGGATCGCCAGCCCAGGCATTCCAGTAGACCTCCTTGCCCCGCGCGCTCGACAGGGTCTTGTCCCAACCGTCCGCCGCAGAGGCGGGGCCGCCGAGCGCGGCCATGACGCAGACCGCCATGACCAGGATGAACCGCCCGAACCTCATGATCGCGTCCGACCCGCCAGGACCGGCATCGTCAGCTCCCAGAATGTGACGACCGATGGCAGAGAAGGTCGCGGAAACTTGTCGAAATCCAATCACGAAAAAGTGACGAGCCCCCGTCATGGTGTCCGCGCCGCTGAACCGACGGTATCGATATCTCTGATGGGCAGTGCATGCGAGGGGACCCTAAGGAGGCGAGCAGGCCCGGTCAATCAGTCCGGTTAGCAATGCATCCGACCCTGGATGTGCGGAGTAGAACGAGAATTGACAGGGTTCATCGGTTGAGGACACCAGCCATGCGCGCTCAAGTATCTCGGCTCACTTCTCCGATTCGCGTTCCACAACGGCGCCTGTTTTTTCTGCGGCTCGGGCAGGCCGGACTTTCGGCGGCGGCGGTAGCGCTGCTCGCCGGCTGCGAAAGCATGGCCGCGCGCGGCAATGGCAGTGCCGCGGCCAGTGCCCAAGACGTCACCATCCTCAACCAGGCTCTCGGTCTGGAGCATGAGGCGATCGCAGCCTATCAGCTCGGCGCCGAAAGCGGATTCCTTGAGAAGTCGGTTCTCGACCTCGCCGTCACGTTCCAGGGCCAGCATAGGGCCCATGCGCAGGTGCTTTCCGACACCGTGCGCACATTGGGCGGCACGCCGGTGGAGCCGAAGTCCGCATATGACTTCCCGGTCGACACCCTCAAGTCCCAGACAGACGTGCTTGCGTTCGCCGCCGATCTCGAGCAGGCGGCGGTAAGCGCCTATCTTGGTGCGGTGCCGCAGTTCGAGGACAGGGCGCTGGCCAAGGCTGCGGCGAGCATTTTAGGGGACGAGGCGATGCACTGGGCGACGCTGCGCATTGCCCTTGGCCTGCCGCCGGTGCCCGACGCGTTCGTGTCCTGACGCAAGGGTCAGGATGATTCGATTGCAGCAACGACCGCGCCTTGTTCGCCAAGGCTCTTGGTCGCGAAGGAGATGCGCTTCGCGGGAGTCCGTTCTCGTCCCCCCGCACGGATGACGGTCCGGCCTTTGCCGAACTGAGCTTCCGTACCAGCGGTTCAATTTGACCGAATACCTCTCTAGACTTGCCTTCCCGTCACAAGGGAAAGCCCGACCTTTCCATGCCCAGAACAGCCCCCCAGCCGATCCGGCGTGAGGATTATCGTCCTCCGGCTTTCTTGGTGGACACCATCGACCTCGCCTTGGAGCTGCGCGATGAAGGGACGATCGTCCATTCGCGGCTGTCCATTCGCCGCAATCCCGAGACCGCCGATCGAACCGCGCCGCTGGTGCTTGATGGCGAAGAGCTGTCGCTCACCAGCCTCTTGCTGAACGGCGAGCGGCTTGGAGACAACCGATATCAACTCGAACCCCAAAGGCTGGTCATACGCGACGTGCCGGACAGGTTCGAGCTGTCCGTTACCACCGAGATCCATCCGCATCGGAACACGACGCTTTCCGGGCTCTACGTGTCCGGGGGGAATTACTGCACCCAGTGCGAGGCGGAGGGGTTTCGGCGCATCACCTACTTCCCGGACCGCCCCGACGTCATGGCGCGCTACACAACCACGATTGCCGCCAACAAAGCTCGTTATCCGGTGCTGCTGTCGAACGGCAACGCCGATGGCGGGGGGGATCTGCCCGGTGGCCGCCACTGGGCCCGCTGGGTCGATCCGTTTCCCAAACCCTCCTATCTCTTCGCGCTGGTCGCTGGCGATCTGGTAGCGCTGGAGGATCGGTTTACGACCTTCTCGGGACGAGACGTCACGCTGAGGATCTATGTGCGCGCCGAGGACCGCGACAAATGCGGGCATGCAATGGAATCGCTAAAGAAGGCGATGCGTTGGGACGAGGAACACTTCGGCCGCGAGTACGACCTCGATCTTTTTATGATCATGGCGGTGTCTGACTTCAATTTCGGGGCAATGGAGAATAAGGGTCTCAACATCTTCAACACGAAATATGTGCTGGCAAGACCGGAGACCGCGACAGACGCCGACTATCTCGGCATCGAAGGCGTCATCGCCCACGAGTATTTCCACAACTGGACGGGAAACCGGGTCACCTGTCGCGATTGGTTTCAGCTTTCGCTAAAGGAAGGGCTGACCGTCTTCCGCGATCAGGAATTCTCCTCGGACATGAACAGCCGCGCGGTAAAGCGCATCGCCGATGTGCGCCGGTTGCGGGCTGCGCAGTTTCCGGAAGACGCCGGCCCTACCGCCCACCCGGTCCGGCCCGACAGCTACATTGCCATCGACAATTTCTACACTCCGACCGTCTATGAGAAAGGGGCGGAGGTCATCCGCATGATCCACACTCTGCTCGGCGCAGAGAATTTCCGCGCCGGCATGGATCTCTATTTCGTACGCCATGACGGGCAGGCCGTGACCTGCGAGGAGTTCGTCAAGGCGATGGAGGATGCCAGCGGGGTAAATCTGGCGCAGTTTCGCCTCTGGTATGCGCAGGCCGGCACGCCTGAGATCGAAGTCGAAGAGGGTTGGGACGATGCCTCCGGCACGCTCGCTCTCACGGTCCGTCAGACCCTGGCGCCCACGCCTGGCCAACCGGTGAAGAAGCCGATGGTGATCCCGTTGGCGATCGGCCTCCTGGACGAGAGCGGCGGGGAGCTGCCGATCCGGTTGGAGGGGGAAGGCGAAGCCCTGCCCGGTACGCGGGTCCTCCCTGTCCGCAGTCCCGAGGAGCGGTTTCGCTTCACGGGTCTGTCCAAGCGGCCGGCGATTTCGCTGCTGCGTGGTTTCTCCGCTCCGGTGCGGCTCAAACCCTTCTCACGCGAACGGCTGACGTTCCTCTTTGCGCATGACGGCGACCCGTTCGCGCGCTGGGAGGCCGGCCAGCAACTCGCAACCTCGTTGTTGCTGGATATGGCGCGGTCCTGGCGGCAGGGCGGCAGGTCCGGCCTGGACCCGGCGTTCATCGATGCCTTGGGGCAAACCCTGGCCGATCACAGGCTCGACGCCGCCTTTCGCGCCGAGGCGATCAATCTGCCGAGCGAAGCCTTTCTTGCCGATCAAATGGGGGTGGCCGATCCTGAGGCCATCTTTGCCGCGCGCGAGGCGGCAAGGGCCGCGGTTGCGGCACGCCTGTCGGAGGCTCTGCTTGCGGCCTATCAGGTCAATCAAGAGGGTGGGCGATATCGCGTCGAACCGGAGGCGATCGGGCGTCGAGCGCTGAAGAACATGGCGCTCTCCTATCTCGCCGTGCCGGGCGGCGATCCGCGGGGCCTCGAGATTGCCATGAGCCAGTATCGGCACGGCGGCAACATGACCGACGTGCTCTCCGCCTTGTCGCTACTGGCCGACCGTCCAGAACCGGAGCGTGAGGCCGCCTTCGCGGATTTCTACGAGCGCTGGCGCGATGAGGCTTTGGTTGTGGATAAGTGGTTCGCGCTGCAAGCCATGTCGCGGTTGCCCGACACCCTTGAGCGCATCCGCCGGCTTCTCCAGCATTCCGCCTTTACCTACGGCAATCCCAATCGCGTCTATGCGCTGATCGCCAATTTCGGAACAGGCAATCCGGTTCGATTCCATGCCTCGGACGGCTCGGGATATCGTTTCCTGGCCGATCAGGTGCTGATTTTGGATCGGCGCAATCCGCAAGTCGCGTCCCGGCTGTTGCCGCCGCTCGGGCGGTGGCGACGGCAGACGCCTGCGCGGCAGGCTCTGATGCGATCCGAGCTGCAGCGCGTTCTTGAGACTCCCCAACTCTCCAAGCAGACTTACGAGATCGCAAGCAAAGGACTGGCGTGATCGCAAACAGGGCCCTAATTCGGCCTTGAGCCATTGCGCATGGACGCAAATGGATTACTTAATTCTAAGATTTGAAATAACATTGGTCTAATATTATGATGTCCTGCAATGCGGCGTGGTGTGGGGGTACGCTGCTGGTTCCGGAGCCACGATATGAGGATCCGTCTCGCCGGGTGTGGTCCTCGCTCGCGCACCCTATGGCGCGATGGCTCCGCGCACCGCCGCTGTCGGGCAAGGGGGCAGCGGCTGGGCGAGGCGGACGCGGGGGAATGGCGGAGGCCGCTATGCCGGCTTCCCCGACCGGGGCAGGGCCCCCGTGTCCGCCAGGCCCGCGCCGACAGGCGCGAACACGCGCATCCTCCGTCGGCTTTAAGTGAGCCGGCATTAGCCCAAGGGCCAGAAAAACGCCACCAGGCCTGAGCCGACCACCGCCACCACGAGCGACAGCGGCAGGCCGAGGCGCCAATAATCGCCGAATCTGTACCCGCCCGGCCCCATCACCAGGGTGTTGCACTGGTGTCCTATGGGGGTCAGGAAATCGCAAGCAGCGCCGATCGCCACGACCATCAGGAAGGGATCGGGGTTGAGACCCAGATTGCGCGCGACCCCCGCCGCGACAGGCGCCATCACCAGGACCGTCGCCGCGTTGTTCAGGAAGGGCGTGACCGCCATGGCGAGGATCAGCGTAATGGCCAGCGCGCCTATCGGCGGCAGGTCGACTGCGAGGCTCGCCAGAAAGCCGGCGATGATGTCAGAGCCGCCGGTCCGCTGCACCGCCTCGCTGAGCGGGAGCAGCGCTCCAATCAGAACGATGATCGGCCATGGGATGGTCTCGTAGGTTTCGCGCAAGGTCAATGCGCCGGTAAGAACGATCAGCGTTGCCGCACCGAAGAAAGCGACCGAGACCGGCACCAGTTGAAATGCGACGAGGATCATCGCGATGGCCAAGATGGGAAGGGAGAGTGCCGCGCGCCGTCGCTCGCCAAGCCGGATGTTGCGCTGCGCCAGCGGCAGGCAGCCAAGATCGGCCAAGGTCGCGGGCATCGTATCGAGTGCCCCCTGCAGGACGATCACGTCGCCCGGCTGAAAGCGCACACGCCGCAGCCGCTGCGCGATGCGCCGTTCGGCGCGCCGGATGGCGAGCAGATTGACCCGGTAGCGCTGTCGCAACTGCAAGAGTTCGGCTGAAGAGCCGACCAGCCGCGAACGTTCCAGGACAACGGCCTCGATCACGCCGATCTCATCGGCCTGAAGCTGTTCCTCGCGCAGATCCTTGTGGCCGACCAGCTGCAGCTTTGCCTTGTCCATCAGCTTCTTGAACTCGTTCGCGTCACCCTCGAGCACCAGAACATCGTCGGCGAACAGCACCCAGTGATTGGCCGGAACATATCGACGCCACTTTTCCCGAATGATGGCGATCACCGTGACCGCGTCCTCCGACAGCCGCTCCAGATCGGCCACTGTCTTGCCGACCATGGGCGATGTAGCGGGAAGGACCGCCTCGGTCGTGAAATCCTCGAGCTTGAATGCCTCCTGTAGCTTGCCGCGCCGCTCTTTGGGCAGGAGCCTCCAGCCGAAGGTCAGAAAGGCGACCCCGGCAAGCGCCAGTCCGAACCCGACCGGCATGAAGTCGAACATGCCGAAAGGCTCTCCCAGAATTTCCTCGCGCATGCGCGCGACGATGATGTTGGGAGAGGTGCCGATCAGCGTCATCAGCCCGCCGAGAAGCGATCCGAAGGAGAGCGGCATCAACAGCCGCGACACCGGCGTCTTGTTGCGCCGGGAGAACTGCATCGCGATCGGTATGAATATGGCAAGCGCACCGATATTCTTGACGAAGGCCGAGAGCGCAGTGACGGCTCCCCCAAGGACGGCGATCTGTGCGCCGGTAGAACGCATGTAGCGTTCCAAGGGCCGCACCAGCGCTTCGACAAAGCCCGTCCGCTCGACCGCGGCGCTCACAACCAGCGCCGAGGCGATGATGATCACGATCTCGTCGCTGAAGCCGCTGAATGCCTCGTCCATCGGCACGACGCCAACCGCTATTCCCACCAGGAGCCCCAGCATGGCCACCATGTCATAGCGCAGCCGCCCCCAGACGAAGAGCGCAACCGTGCCGATCAGCACCGCGAAAGCGAGGCTCTGCTCCAGGCTCATATCATCGATCTTGAGGAAGAATGGGACCGCAGCCTAGACCGGAACCTCGGTCGAGCGGAACCATCCAAAATTTGAAGGGTGTAGGTATGCAAAATTCTGCTGCGTGGCAGGTTTCATGTTCAGTCGCGAGGACGACGGCGGCGTCGCCCGAGGCTGGGTCTTGGTGCACCAGGAGGGCAAGCCGCGGTCTTGCGCAGAAGGACAATCAGCCTACCCGCCTCCCCGGCCGGCACGGGGCCTTCGGCCACTCCATAATGCCGGAGCAGTACGGCCGCCGCGGCAACCGGATCCAGCCCATCATCGAGCTTCAGCATCCATGAAAGCAGTACGTCCTCGGCCGGCCCCGGGAAGTCCGGGCCCATGGCGAGCGCTTGACCGATGAGGTCCACCGGATCCTCGCGCAAGGGGCATTGGCCGGCCATGTCGGGTGATCTTCTAATCCGAGATCGCCAGCGGGTTGAAGCGGAGGCCGCGATCGAAGACGTCGCGTCCCTCTCGGCGCTTCAGAAAGCCGACGATAGCGTAGGTCGCAGGGGTGGCCAGGGCCTCATAGATGGATTTGAATAGCCATTGCGTGACGATGGCGAATGCCAGCACCCCCGGTTCCAGCACACCAGCGAAGGCGGCGGTCATGAATATCGCCGAATCGAAGGCTTGGCCGATCAGCGTGGAGCCGATGGTGCGCAGCCAGAGCAAGCGCCCATTGGTCGCAAGCTTCAAGCGCGCCAGCACATAGGCATTGACGAACTCCCCCACTAGATAGGCCAGGAACGAGGCCGCCAGAATGCGCGGCGTCTGGCCAAGGATGCGCTGAAACGCATCCTGCCCGTCCCAGATCGCGGCGGCGGGAAGCGCACCGGCGATCGCGATCGCGATGACGGCCAGGAGATTGCAGGCAAACCCGAGCCAGATCGCCTGGCGGGCCCGGGCATAGCCGTAGACCTCGGTCAGCACGTCGCCAAGGATGTAGCTCAGCGGGAAAATGATGATCGCCGCCGGCAGGACCAGCCCGGCGATGAGGGCGAGCTTCACCGCCACGATATTCGACACCACCAGGCAGGTGACGAAGAGGCAGGTCACGATCAGGAACCAGATGGAGACCGCGCCGGGCGCGGAAGTATCGGAACTCGACATCGACGGCATCTCTTAAGCGGACAAAGGTGTCGCGGATATCGCTTGCGATCGGCCTCGCTGTCAACGGGTGGCTGGATATGACCCCTCCGCACGGGCCAAGGCGCCGAACGGAAGGCTCTTGGCTTGCGCGCCCGTGCTTGGCTATAGCCTTCGCGCCATGCGTATCGAGGAGTTCGATTTTAACCTACCGCCTGAACTGATCGCGGACCGGCCGGTGACGCCGCGCGATGCAAGCCGGCTTCTGCATCTATTGCCGGACCGGATTGAGGATCGTCGGTTCCTGGATCTGCCGGCGTTGTTGCGGGAAGGCGATCTTCTCGTCTTCAACGACACCAAGGTGATTCCCTCGCGGCTGGTAGGCCGTCGCGGCGCGGCGGCAATCGAAGCGACGCTGCATATGCGGGCGGCGGGCGATCGCTGGCGCGCCTTCGCCCGCCCGGCGCGGCGCCTGAAGCCCGGCGATCGGATCGAATTTGCATCCGATCTTTTCGCCGAGGTCACGGCAAAGGGCGAAGGTGGGGAGGTGGAGCTTGATTTCTCTTTGTCCGGTCCGGCGTTTATGTCGGCGCTGGAGCACTATGGATCGATGCCGCTGCCCCCTTACATCAAGCGTGACGATGGCGCGGACGCACGCGACCGCACCGACTATCAGACGCTGTTCGCGCGCGTGGAAGGAGCGGTCGCCGCACCCACTGCCGGTCTGCATTTCACCCAGCGCATCATGGATGCCCTCAAGGCGCGCGGGGTGGATACGGCTGCGGTCACGCTCCATGTCGGCGCCGGCACCTTCCTTCCGGTCAAGGCCAAGCGGGTCGAGGATCATCGCATGCATCCTGAACGCGGCGAGATCGGCAGGGCGACCGTGGAGGCGATCACCGCCGCCCGCGCGCGCGGCGGGCGCGTGATCGCTGTCGGCACGACTTCGCTGCGCCTGCTCGAAACCGCCGCCGCTGATGGCCTTGTCCGCCCCTTCAAGGGCGAGACCGCGCTCTATATCCTTCCCGGATTCCGCTTCCGCATAGTCGATCTGTTGCTGACCAACTTTCACCTGCCGCGCTCGACGCTGTTCATGCTGGCGGCCGCCTTCGCCGGGCTTGCGCGCATCCGCGACGCCTACGAGCATGCCAAGCGATCCGGCTACCGGTTCTACTCTTACGGCGATTGCTGCCTCCTGCATCGCGAGGGGGCGGGGTGAGCGCAGAGTTCCACTTTGGCCTGTCGGCGGAGGACGGCGCCGCCAGGCGCGGCCGTATCGATACCGCGCATGGCGCGGTCGAGACCCCGGCCTTCATGCCGGTGGGCACCGCCGCGACGGTCAAGGCCATGACGCCCGAGGCGGTGGCCGAGACCGGGGCGGAGATCCTTCTCGCCAACACCTATCACCTGATGCTGCGCCCCGGGGTCGAGCGGGTCGAACGGCTAGGTGGGTTGCATCGCTTCATGAACTGGGCGAAGCCACTCCTGACCGATTCCGGCGGCTATCAGGTGATGTCGCTGGCGGAGCTGCGGCAGATCGACGAGGAGGGCGTCGCCTTCCGCTCGCATATCGACGGCAGCCGTCATTTGTTGACCCCCGAACGCTCGATCGCAATCCAGCATGCGCTGGGCGCCGATATCAGCATGGCCTTCGACGAGTGCACTCCTTTTCCCGCAAGCGCGGATGAAGCGGCCACCTCGATGCGGCGCTCGATGCGCTGGGCCGAGCGCAGCCGCGCCGCCTACCGGACGAGACCCGGCCATGGGTTGTTCGGTATCGTCCAGGGAGGGATCTACCCGGAGCTGCGCGTCCAATCGGCCGAGGCACTGAAGAGCATCGGTTTCGAGGGCTACGCCATCGGCGGGCTGGCGGTCGGCGAAGGGCGGGAGACGATGTTCGCGGTGGTCGA
>DASPGI010000037.1:0-64959 GCA_035620695.1 Alphaproteobacteria bacterium | reverse complement strand
CCCGGCGCGCCCAGCGCATAGGGTTCCGCCAGGCGCCTCTCCTCGGCGCTGGTGTAGTGGATGGCGGCGGCGTCGCGCAGCACCCGGTCCTGAAAGCTCAGCTCCATCAAGCGTTTTCGCCACCGATGCCGGCGATGGATGACCGGGTCCAGGGTTCCATGAGGCCGAACGATATAGGGCACCGCGAGCCGCCGGCAGAGCGTGCCCGCCGCCCAGCTGTGGAACAGATAGAGCGAGTGGAGATGCACGATGTCGGCCCGACCTATCAACGCGGGAAGCGCGCGCCGCAGCGGCCACGACGTCAGCCACATCCGGGGAAAGCCGACCGGGTGGAGATGGAGGCCGAGACCCGGTTCGGGCGCCACCTGTGGCGTGCAACGTCCCCTCACGGGCGAATAGTCGGTAGTGGCGATCGCGACCTCATGGCCTCGCCGCGCCACGGCGCGCGCCATCTCGACGCAAGCCTTGGCCGGGCCGCCGGACTCCGGGGCGAGGTCGCCAATCACGTGAAGGATTCGCATACGCGGAAGTAACCCGGTTCGGTGAACCCCCAAAAGGGTCGCGGCAAGGCGGGACTATATCCCGGCCCGCGGAACTTCACACACAGCTGAGGTCTTCAAATTTAATAACTCGGTTGTGGATTTATTATATCATTTACTTATTGTATTATTTCGGACATGCATCGGCTCGGCCTCTTATGTGTGGCATTTCCGGAATAGCCGCTCTCGGCTGCACCGCCGCTCCCTTCGACCCCAGGGAGCTGCGGGCCATCCGAGACGTCGTGACGTCTCGAGGCCCGGACGGTGCCGGGGTATGGCTTTCTAAAGATGGCCGCGTCGGATTTGGACACCGACGCCTTGCCGTGATCGACCCCTTAAGCCGTGCCGACCAGCCGATGGTTCTACGGGACGGCGCTCTCTCAATCACTTTTAACGGCGAGATCACCAACTATCGCGCCTTGCGGTCTGAGCTGGAGGCCTCGGGGCGATCCTTCCGCACGGAATCGGATACTGAAGTCCTGCTGCATCTCTATGACCGCGACGGACCGATCATGGTCGATCGCCTGCGCGGCATGTTCGCCTTTGCGCTCTGGGACGAAACGCGCAAGCGCCTGTTCGGCGCTCGCGATCCGTTCGGAATCCTGCCTTTCTACTACGCCCAAGGAAACGGCACCTTGCGCTTCGCATCGCAAGTGAAGGCGCTGCGGCGCAGCCCGGCCGTATCCGGCGAAACCGATCCCGCGGCGCAGGCCGGATTCCTGCTCCTGGGCTACATCCCCGAGCCACATACCACCCAGACCGCCATCCGCGCCCTGCCGGCGGGCTTCACGCTCACATATGATGCGCGTGGACTTACGATTCGCAGCTATTGCGACATTGCCGCAATTCTGCGCGAAGCCGCCGACGAGTTGCCGCAGCCGCCGAAGGTTCGCCAGAACCGGTTGCGCGAAGCGCTTGCCGAGGCGATCGACCACAGCCTCGTCGCCGATGTGCCGGTCGCCTTGTTCCTATCTGGCGGGGTTGATTCGAGCGCCATCGCATCTTTTGTGCGGGCTAAGAGCAAGCCGCTGACCGGCGTGACCATCGGTTTCCCCGATTTCCGCGACGGACCCCTGGACGAGACCAAAGTGGCGCGGGAGACGGCCCGTGCCTTCGCCCTACCCCATATCGTCCGTTGGGTGTCGGCGGACGAGTTCGCAAAAGAGCGCGAACGAATTGTCGCCGCGATGGACCAACCTTCGATCGACGGCGCCAACACCTATTTCGCCGCCAAAGCAGCAAAGGAGGCAGGCTTTAAGGTCGCGCTGAGCGGCATCGGAGGTGATGAGCTGTTCGCGGGCTACCCTTCGTTTCGCCAAATACCCAGGCTGGTCGGAGCCCTGGGTGAGATTCCCCTCCTGCGCCCGCTCGGGAAATGCTTGCGCATTCTCTCTGCTCCGGCGATGCGCCGCATGGGCAAGCCGAAATGGGCGGGCCTTGTCGAATACGGCACTGAAATGGCCGATGCCTATCTTCTGCGCCGCGGTCTCTTCATGCCGTGGGAGCTGCCAGGGCTGCTCGGGTTCGAGACGGCCCGCGCAGGATGGCAAGCGCTCGAGCCACTATTGGCAATGCGGCGCGCCATTTCGGGCATGCCGAGCGCCACCACCGCGATCACGGCCCTCGAACTTTGCTGGTACCTCCGCGGCCAGCTTCTGAAGGATGCAAACTGGGCCGGCTTGGCGCATGGGGTGGAGATCCGCCCGCCCCTGCTCGATTTGCCGCTCCTGCGTCACTTGGCGCCACTGATCGCCTCGCCCAGCCCACCGACTAAGAAAGACCTCGCCGAATGTCTTGATCCAATGCCGCCTTTCGCCGTGCTGAGCCGGCCAAAAACAGGCTTTGTGGTGCCTTGGCAGAACTGGATTGCCAATCGCGATAAGGGAAAACATCCCGCGCGAATTTGGGCGCTTGATGTGCTACATGCCCAGGCGGCATGAATGTCTTCATCCTGCTTCATGACTGTTACGGGTCTGTTGGAGGGATTGCGAAGTTCAACCGGGATCTCCTCGCCGCGTTGGATCATGACCGCAAGATCAACCGGATTTGTATCCTTCCTCGCATCAAGGTCGAGGAAGGTCCGCCACCGCTGCCAAAGCTGCGCATACGGCCGGTGCCGGTCGGCGGCAAGTCGGGGTACTTCGCCGCCGCTCTGGGGCAAAGGCTGAACCGAGACCGGGCCGATCTGATCATCGCCGCACATCTCAGACTGCTGCCAGCCGCACTCGCGGCCCGCCCGCGTGGGCGGCCTCTCTGGACGATCGTGCACGGCATCGACGCCTGGGAGCCGCGCCCGCTCAGCCTAGATCGGCTCCTGATCAAACAGGTGGACCGCGTGATAGCTGTCAGCGGTTTCACGCGCGATCGGATCGCCGAATGGTCGGGCCTGCCGTCGGACCGGTTTCGGATCCTTCCCAACTGCATCGATCGCACGCTCTTCGCCCCGGGGCCACCCGATCCCGCCTTGCAAGCCCGTTATGGCCTGAGCGGACGCAAGGTGCTTATGACCCTAGCGCGGCTGGCCGAGCGCGAGCGCTACAAAGGCGTCGATGAGGTTTTGGAGGTGCTGCCCCGGCTGATCAGGGAAGTCCCGGACCTTGTCTACCTTGTCATCGGCGAAGGGCCCGACCGACGGCGCCTCGAGGCCAAGTCGGCCGAGCTTGGCCTGTCAGATCGGGTCATGTTCACCGGCTACATCCCCGAGGACGAGAAGGCCGCGCACTATAGGCTCGCCGACGCCTTCGCCATGCCGGGCCGAGGCGAAGGTTTCGGCATTGTCTATCTTGAGGCGCTGGCCTGCGGCATTCCCGTGCTGGGGAGCAGGATCGACGGCAGCCGCGACGCCTTGCTCGACGGCCGGCTCGGCCTTCTCGTCGATCCTCGCGACCCAGAGGATGTGCTATCCGGCTTGAGACGGCTTCTGACCCGGCCAAAGACTGTTCCAGCAGAGCTGGCCGAGTATGATCACGACCGGTTCGAGGAGCGCCTCTCGCGTCTCATCGACGAGGTCGCAGGCCGCAGGTGAGCGAGGCTTACGAGGGCGATGCGGTTCGATCCGCCGATCCGGCTGGCCTATCTGGTCTCGCACCCGATCCAGTATCAGGCGCCGCTTCTGCGCCGTATCGCCGAGGAAGCCGATATCGATCTCACAGTCCTCTTCTGCAGCGACGTCTCTGTGCGCGCCTTTCACAACACGGGATTCGGGCGCGTGCTGCAATGGGACGTGCCGCTGCTCGATGGTTATCGTCATCGCTTCCTTCCCGTCTGGGGGCCTCGCGACCGGGTCGGCGTTTGGCGCCCGCTTACCTATGGCGTGGGGCGAATCCTCGACGAGAGCCGCGTCGAGGCGCTGTGGGTGCACAGCTATGCGCGGCTCAGCAATCTTACGTCCATGCTGGCGGCGCGCCGGCGCAAGATCCCGGTTCTGCTGCGCGAGGAAATGAGCGCCATCAGCGCGCAACGCTCGGCAATGAGGCGCGGCTTAAAGAAGCTCGCTATGGCCGGCCTCGATCGACTGGTCGGCGCCTATCTCGCGATAGGCACCGCCAACAGCGATTATTACCGTGCGCATGGGATCGACGCCACGCGCATCTTCTCGGTGCCCTATGCGGTGGACAATGAACGCTTTCGCCGTGCGGCCGAACAGGCGCGGCCGGAGCGCGCACGCCGCAAGGCGGAGTTGAACATGCCACCCGACCGTCCCGTGGCGGCGATGGTAGCGCGGCTGATCGAATCAAAAGCGCCCGCAGATCTGCTCGCCGCCTGGCGGATCTTCACCGAAGCCCTTCCGCCCGAGCGCAGGCCTTCCCTGGTATTCGTCGGCGACGGGCCCTTGCTGGCGGAGCTGGAACGCGCCGCGGCGGGGCTCGACACGATCCGCTTCGCAGGGTTCCGCAACCAGACCGAGCTGCCCGCATTTTACGCGATGGCCGATCTGCTCGTTCTGCCCTCCAGGCGCGAGCCCTGGGGCCTCGTCGTCAACGAGGCGATGAATGCCGGCTGCGCGATATTGGCTAGCGACCGGGTGGGCGCGGCCTTGGACCTGGTTCGCGATGGCGTCAACGGCATGGTGTTTCCCGCTGGCTCGGTTCCGGCGCTCGCCTCATCTCTGGAGAGACTGTTCGCCGAGCCAAGCCGGCTTGCGGAGATGGGGCGGCAGAGTCTTCGGATGATCGAGCGCTGGGGCTTCGAAGAGGATGTCACCGGCTTGCGTGCCGCGCTCGCCGCAATAGTGAAGCGATGAGGATTCTCGCCGTATCGCATAACTATCTGCCGCGGCTCGGCGGCATTGAAACCGTAACCGATGCCTTGACCCGAGCCTGGGCCGCGGCAGGACACGAAGTAACCATCGCCACTGAAACACCGAGCGAGGTCTCGTGCGACCGAGCGGTCGCCCTACTGCGCCGCCCCTCGCCGCGCGCCCTCTTCGCCGCCACACGGCGGGCCGATTTGGTCTGGCACAATCATGTCAGCCTCCGCGCGCTCTGGGCGCTGGCGGCAGCACCTCGTCCCTGGGTCGTCACCCACCAGGGCTGGCTGCGAGGCTCCGACGGCTCTCTGGGCATCGGTTATCGCGTGAAGCGGCTGGTATCGCGTTGGGCCCGATCGGTTGCCATTTCGCAAGCCATCGCCGCCGACCTGCCGATGTCCGCGACCGTGATTCCCAATCCCTATCGCGACAGGCTGTTCCGCAACCTCAACCTTCGGCGTAGATTCGAGCTGGCCTTTCTTGGGCGCCTTGTCTCCGACAAGGGTGCGATGCTGTTGATCGAGGCCCTGGCTCGGCTAGGGGAAGAGGGCCGAAGGCCGCGCCTCCTGATAATCGGAGAGGGACCGGAGCGCGGCCGCCTCGAGGCCGAGACGCAAAGATTGGAGCTGTCAAAGCAGATCCAGTTCGCCGGGCCGCTTCGCGAGGAGGCGCTGGTCGAGGCACTGAACTCGGCCGGCATTCTGGTCGTGCCCTCGCTCTATCGTGAGCCGTTCGGTATCGTCGCGCTCGAAGGGATCGCCTGCGGGTGCGCCATCATCGCCTCTGCCGGAGGCGGGCTTCCGGAGGCGGTCGGACCTTGTGGGCTCACCTTTCCGAACGGAGATGCAGAAGCGCTCGCCCGCAGGATTGATGAGCTCATCGGCTCCGAAGGACGGCGCGAGGCGCTGCTGCAAGGCGCAAAGGATCATCTCGCCGGCTTCAAGACGCCGGCGATCGCCGAACGTTACATCCGCCTGTTCGAGCTGGCGCTCGGCGGAGCCCGATAGGACGTGGCAGCCCGACCGCCCACGATGAACGCTATGTGCCTGTCGAACCTGAACGACAGATCGCCACCGCGACTGATCATCTCTCATCCCGGCTCGCTGCAGTTGATCTTCGGCATCTTCGCTGCGGCTCAAGAGATCGGCTACGATACCCGGTTGTGGACCGGCTATATCTACGACGAGCACGGTTTCGTCGAGAGGCTGGCTGCAAGGGCACCAGAGGGCTTGCGCGCCAAACTGCTCAGGGAGCTGCGCCGGCGACAGTCGGACAGCGTGCCGCCCCGATCCGTGGTTCGGCTGCCATGGCTCGAATTCACGACCGTTGGCGCGCTGCGGCTGCTACGACGATTCGGGTCGCTTCCCAGCCTGCTTGGATTGCGCAACGCCATCTTCGACCGGTTGGTCGCCCGGGAGGTGCGGCGCGATCGCCCGGCGGTCGTGCTTCCCGTGGACAGCGCGGCTCTGGAGACCATCCGCGCCGCGCGCGAGATCGGTGCACGTTCGCTGCTGAATCAGACGATCGGCCATGTCGCCGTCGGCCAGCGCATACTTGGCGAGGAGGCCGCGCTTCATCCCGCCTGGGCGGATTCCATGCCGACCAAGCTGCCCGCCCCTCTCATCGAGCGAGCGCGACGTGAGGCCCTGGAAGCCGACTGCGTGCTTGCGCCCTCGGATTACGTGCAACGTACATTGGTCGAGATCGGCGTCTCTCGGGACAGGATCCGGGTCCTGCCCTACGGGGTCCGCACCGACCGGTTCGCTCCGGGCCCGCCGCGGCCCGGATCAGAGGCGCCCTTTAGGATCCTCTATGTGGGACAGATCAGCCAGCGCAAGGGCTTGAGCTATCTTTTGGACGCGGTGAGACGGCTCAAGCGAAAGGATGTCGAGCTGCTGTTGGTCGGCTCGGTCATCGGCGCGGGCGCCGGCTTGCGTCACTATGACGGATTGTTCCGCCATATCGACAACCGCCCCCATTCAGAACTCCCCGACCTCTATCGCAGCGCCGATCTGTTCGTTTACCCCTCCCTTCATGAAGGGTCGGCCCAGGCGATCATGGAAGCCATGGCCTCGGGGCTGCCCGTCATCGTCACCCCGAACTCCGGCTCTGTGGCACGCGACGGTATCGAGGGCTATGTGGTGCCGATCCGAAACTCCGATTTCTTGGCGGAACGCATCAATGATCTCTGCCGCGACCGGGAGCGGCTCGGGGTTTTCGGGGCCGCGGCCCGACGTCGGGCGGAAGAACATGATTGGCGCCGCTATCGGTCGGGGCTCGAAGAAATCCTCCGCGATCTCACCGGATGGCCATCGGCGCAGTAAGCCGGGTCTCCAAACTTTCCGGCAAAGTTGGCCGAGGCGGGTGCTTGGGTTAGAGTGGCCCGGCCGGTTGGGGGGCCGGAATAGTCGATGCTATTGGCTGTGCTTGCGCTCACCGGCGTGCTGAGTTGGGCCTCGATCCTGCGCAATTGGAAGCTCGGCTTGCGGCTTCTGGTCCTGTACCTGCCTTTTGCCGGCGCGTTCATTCTTCTGACGGGCGGGAGCATCGTTGCGCACCTTGCCAAGGACCTGCTTTTCGTGCTGCCGATCTACCTGTCTTGCGCAGTCCGCGGCATCGCCGCGCGCGATCTCAGGTTCCCGTCGGCGCTCCTCCTTTCGTTGCTGTTTTTGAGCGCCGTGGTGATCATTCAGATGGCAAACCCCAGCGTTGCCAACCTTGCGGTCGCCCTCGTGGGTGCAAAAGTATGGCTGTTCTACATTCCATTGATGATGGTTGCGAGGGCGGCGCTCGCCTCGGAGCGGGAAATCGTGCTTCTGCTCCGCTCCATGATGGCTTTGGCGCCCATCCCCTGCCTAGTCGGACTGGGCCAGTATTTCGGCAGCAGTACTGTCGGCTATGAAGAGACAATCACCGCCTTCTATGGTGATGCGGCGGCAGGGGCCACACAAGGCTTCTCCGCCTTCCACTATGGCGGCGAACTTTACCGCCTGCCTTCGACCTTTCAGTCGGTCGCGCATTACTTCGGCTATGTCGAGCATTCGATCGTCCCGACCTATGCGGTGTTGCGCAGCGACCCTTCCCGTCTGTGGCGACGCTACGCATTGGCGGTCATGGTGCTGCTGATCGCGGCGGGTCTGCTGTCTGGAGCGCGCGCCGCCTTCGTGTTCATCCCCGCGCTTCTGGTCATCATCCTGGTTCTCGACCGCGTCCTCGTCGGCGCGATGATCTGGGCGGTCGCCGTGCCCGCCATGTCGCTGCTCGTCCTCAATCTGGCTGGGCTTGATCCGCTGGCGATATTCACGCATGTGAACGCACTTGGGCAACACTACGCCACGGGTCTGGTCGTACGCTCGGTTGTCGATGCGGCGAGCAATTTCTCCTGGGGGTTGGGCACGGGGATGAATACGATCTCGGCGCGTCACTTCGTCTCCGGAGACGCGCGGTTGGTCGGATTCGAAAGCCAGTATGCGAAAGCCATTACCGAATTGGGAATCGTCGGCCTGCTGGCGCTGGTTTCGGTATTCGGCTGCATGATCGTAAGCTCCTGGAATACGCTGCAACGTGCTGCGAACGGCCGTTGGCACTCCACCGCCGCGGCGTTGACCGCCTACTTCGTGCTCTTGCCCATTCACGCGCTCAAGGGCTGGCCGCTCGATTGGGAGCCTGCGAATCTATATTACTGGATGTTCGGAGCGATCGTCTTTGCCTTGCCGCGCGTGGGCGTGTCGAAACAAACGCCGAAGTCCTTCCCCCTGCGCGAGCTCTGGCTATCGCAGCGCGCCCAGCGGCAGCGCTAGTCTGGACGCTCACCGGCCAGCTGCACGCCCTCCGCCGGTTTTCCGCACTGCCAGGCCAGAGCCGATCCGATGATCGTGTCGAGATTCGAGCGGCGCGGCCGCCAATTCAGAAGCTCCGCGGCCCTGTAGATGCTGGCAATCAGTTCGGGCGGGTCGCCCGGGCGTCGAGGAGCAATGCGCGTAGGGATCCTTCTGCCGGTGATCCTCTCGACGGCGACTATGACCTCGCGAACCGAGTGGCCAATCCCGGCGCCGAGATTAAGGACCGTGCTGGCTGCGCCAGCGTCGAGATAGTCGAGCGCGCTCAGATGTGCATCGACGACATCCTCGACATGCACATAGTCGCGAACCGCCGTCCCGTCCCGCGTCGAGTAGTCATCGCCGAAGATCGCTACTTCCGGGCGAAGCCCCAAGGCAGCCTCGATCGCGCGTGGGATGAGCCGCGAGTGCGCGCGGGGCCTTTCGCCGATCTCGCCTTGCGGATCGGCTCCGGCGGCGTTGAAGTAGCGGAGCGAAACCGAGCGCAAACCATAGGCGTGATCGCAAGCCCGAAGCAAATTCTCGATGGCCAGTTTGCTCTCACCATAGGGACTGATCGGATTGGTGCCCAACTCCTCGGCGATAGGGCTCCGTTCCGGCACGCCATAGACGGAGCAACTGGAGGAAAATATAAGCCGGTCCACTCCTGCGCCACGCAATGCTTCGATCAATCCGACGGACTTGGCGACGTTGTTCTCGTAGTAGAGCACGGGGTCGCGCATGGACTGCTCGACCTCCGCCAGAGCGGCGAAATGCAAGACAGCCCGCACCCCATATTGGCGAACCACGGAGGAAACGAGCTGCTCGTCGCCGATATCGCCGACGACCAGAGGACCCCATTTGGCGAACTCGGCATGACCGTTCGCCAAGCTGTCCAGCGCAACCGGGAGATAGCCCCGTCCACGCAGCGCCTTGCAGGCATGGCTGCCGATATATCCGGCCCCGCCGGTAACGAGCACTGCTTGACCCGCATCCATGACGCCGCCGCCGGAACTAGACGCTCGCCTTGGACGCCGAAGCACTCAGAAGGCGGTCGAAGTAATCGATCGTCCGCGTCAGTCCTTCGCGCAAGGACACCTTCGGCTCCCAACCAAGAAGCGCCCGGGCCTTGGCGATGTCCGGACAGCGCTGCATCGGGTCGTCGACAGGCAGCGCTGTGTTCACGAGCTTGGATTTCGATCCGGTGAGATCGACGACCAGCTCGGCCAGATCGGCGATTGTGAACTCGTGCGGGTTGCCGAGATTGATCGGTCCCGTCACATCGTCGGGCGCCGCCATCAGCCGCACGAACGCCTCGATGAGGTCGTCGACATAGCAGAAGGAGCGGGTTTGCCCGCCGTCGCCAAAAATGGTGATCGGCTGGCCGCTCAGCGCCTGGATGACGAAATTCGACACGACGCGCCCGTCATTGGGGTGCATGCGCGGGCCGTAGGTGTTGAAGATCCGCGCCACACGGATGTTCAGACGATGCTGGCGGTGATAGTCGAAGAAAAGCGTCTCGGCGCAGCGCTTGCCTTCATCGTAGCAGGCGCGCGGGCCGATCGGATTGACGTTGCCGCGATAATCCTCGGGCTGGGGATGCACCACCGGATCGCCATAGACCTCGCTGGTCGAGGCTTGAAAGATCTTGGCTTTGACGCGCTTGGCCAGGCCCAGCATGTTGATTGCGCCATGCACGCTGGTCTTGGTGGTCTGCACCGGATCGAACTGGTAATGCACCGGCGAGGCCGGGCAAGCGAGATTGTAGATCTCATCCACCTCCACATAGAGCGGGAAAGTGACGTCGTGGCGCAGCATCTCGAAATGCGGATGTGCGAGCAGATGGGCGATATGATCCTTGGTGCCAGTGAAGTAATTGTCCACGCAAAGCAGATCCGCCCCTTCCGTCAGCAGCCTCTCGCACAGATGCGATCCGAGAAATCCGGCGCCGCCGGTCACTAGTATGCGCTTGCGAAGCATGATCTCGTCTCCAACGCAGAACCTATTCCGTTTTCGGTCTCAAGGAGGCCGGCTCCGCTCCAAGATGCCGGGGGGCAGGCCCGTCCGGGGTCTGATCAGCCCGTGCAATCGCTTGAGGTTGATGCGCAGAACGCTGAGCGGATCGGCTCCCAGCAAAAACTCGCGGCGCAATTTACCGGAGAAACCGAGCTGCGGCACCCGTCCTATACGGCAAAGGAACGCCACCTGTTCCACTTGGCGTCGTGACATGGATCCAAGCTTGCGCAGACGCTCGGGCGCGCTGGTCTTCGCGCCCAGAAGCTCCAGCAGGACGAGAAAGGCGGCAAGCGCCCGCGCATGGCCGCTTCGCTTCGCCAGAAAGCCGACCTCCTCCCAATCGAACTGCCGCCGAGCACGCAGCAGCATTGCCGCATCGACGATCTTGCGCACTCCCTCGGGACCGAAGCGGTCCTTGGCGATGTTGGTCACGAGCAGGAAAAAAGCATGCTCGGGGGCCGGGCCGAGCAAGTCGAGCTCAGCCACCCGAAACGGCTCGGCGCGACGGAACACCTCATCGGTGGTCAGCGAGCGCGTGGCCGGCCAGGCGTCGGGAGCGACATGCAAGTCAAGCGCCACCTGACCGTCGGCGGAAAGCACGGGAAGGAAGCTTGAATCCGAAATGAAGCCGAACCGGCTTGGGATCGGCATGGCGGCGAAGCCGGCGGCGGAAAGCGCCTCCGAGACCGTTTCCAGATCCTCCCGATGGACCAGGAGGTCCACATCACCCACGATCCGCGGCTGCGGCCGCCCATAGACCTGGTGGGCAAGGGCAAAGCCCTTGAGGCAGACGAAACGCACTCCAGTGTCGCGCAGCAACCGCACGGCATCGATCTGCCGCCGCCACAGGAAGCGGCTGTAGAGACGCGCCTTGTCGGCGCGCTCCCGGGTGATGAGTCTGCCGTTGCATTCGTGCATATGCTCCAGCAGGTGATCGGCCAGGGCGGGCGACAAAAGATCGCATATGCGTTCGGCCCAGAGCGCAAGATCGGCTGATTCACTGCCGGTTATCTGCGGCCGATCGCCCAGGAGCGCCATCCAGCCGGCCCTGCCGGCGCGATCCTCGGTGGTCAAGGACCAAGCCCGCGTCCCGCGCGTCATGGGGACCTCAGGTCTGGATAAAGCGGCGCTCCGCCCCATCCAGCATTAGGCAGGTCAGTCGCCCGGTCGCGAAGGCACCTGTATCGATGCCGATGCGATTGGGCCGAACATCGGGGTCGTTGGTGATGGTGTGCCCGTGCACCACGATCCGGCCATGGCTCTCGGAGAAGTTCAGAAACTCGTCGCGAATATAGAGCATATCTTCCCGCTGCTGGCGCTCGATCGGCAGTCCTGGCCGAATTCCCGCATGCACAAAAAGATAGTCGCCCTCGACATGGTGCAAGACGAGCCGGCGCAGGAAGCGCAGATGCCGAGGCGGCAGCAAGCGTCCCAATTCGGCACTGAGGTGGGGGAAACGCTCGACGCGCTCGGGCGGACGGGCCTGAGCGTTGATGCCGTAACTGTAGAGCGTCGCAGCACCTCCATAGTAGAGCCAGGCCGGTCCAATGCCGGGATCCTCGAGGAAATCCAGCATCGCCTGCTCGTGGTTGCCAAGCAAAAGGACCTGCTCAAATCCGGGCAGCGGTTCGTCGAGCAGCATATCCACGACCTGCCGGGATTCCAGGCCGCGGTCGACATAGTCGCCGAGATAGACCACGACGCGCTGCAGATCCCTGTGCAACGCCGCGTCGGCAAGGATCTTGGCATGCAGTTGACGCAGAAGATCGGCGCGCCCATGGATGTCGCCGATGACATAGATCCGCCGACCAGCCGGCGCCTGGGCCGGCACCGCTACCGGATGGGGTCGTCGCTCGGGCGTGAACAGCCGCCGCACCATGCATCACTCGAAATCAAATGACTCAACTCTAATCTATCAACGCCCAGCCGGCATGGCAGATCGCATTCGAGAGCTCGCCAACTCGCCAAACGGAATTTCCCTTGCATGGAGCGGGGACGCCCGACGGTCGATAGGCCCTCACCGTCTATCAGCTTTTCGTAAGTATATTACTTATATTCCCGCCTATCTTTCATATAGGTTGCTTTTTTGTTGGGAGTTCCCAGCCGCTGGTCAAGTCATTTTTGCTTCGATAGTATCGCCTCATCCAGCGGATAGCCTTTGAAACAGGAGGCGGTCCCAACCGAGACTGATCGACGGGGACTCCTTTCGCATGAGCGTGGTCGACCGCGCGGCTCAGCTTGCAACCGCGCGATTCTCAAGACGGCTGCCCGGGGCGGGTAGCGATGTGCAGACGATCCTCTCCGGCATTCTCCGTGCTGTCGATATCCTTATCGTGCTCGGCGCCTCCTTGGTCGCCTATTGGATCTGGCATGGGAGCTTAACTCTGCCGAGCTTTTACCTCACGCCCACCCTGCTCGGAGCATTGCTTGCGGCCAATTCCCTGCATTTTCTTGGAGCCTACTCGGCCGAGGCGTTGCGCCGGCCCGCGCTACAGCTCGGAAAGGCGGCCGTGGCCTGGATGATCGCTTCGGCGGGTCTGGTGGCGATCGCCTATCTGACCTCGACATCGATCATCTACTCGCGCGGCTGGGCGATCCTGTGGCTGGCCCTCACTCCTCTGGGTTTCAGCGTGGCTCGAGGCTTCGCGGCGGCGCGGCTGGCACGCTGGCGTCGCCAGGGCCTGCTCAGCACACGGATCGCCGTGGTGGGCACGGGCGAGCTTGCCCAGATGGTGGCGCGCCAACTCGAGGACGCACCCGATCAGCAATATCGGATTGCCGGGTTCTTCGCCGATCCCGGCGAGGAAAGCTGGGCAGTCGCCCCGAAGGGCGGCATCGACACGCTCCTGGAGGCTGTCGCCGCCAACCAGATCGACGAAATTCTGGTCGCGCTGCCCTGGGGAAGCGGTCAATCCTTGGATGCGCTCCTGCGCCGGCTCAATTCCGTTCCTGTAAATGTGCGTATCTGCCCCGACCTCGCCCTGCTGACGCGGCCGGTGCGGCGCCTGCCCCCGATCGCGGGGCTGCCGACCTATGATCTCTATGAACGCCCGCTGAGCGGCTGGAACCAGGTCTTGAAGCGGATAGAGGATCTGGTGTTGGCGGTGCTGTTGATCGTGACAGCACTTCCGATTGTGTTGCCGATCGCGTTGCTGATCAAGCTGGACAGTCGCGGTCCCATCCTGTTCCGCCAGCGCCGCTACGGCTTCAATAACAACGAGTTCACCGTCTACAAATTCCGCACCATGCGCCACGCCACGCAGGATGATCAGGTCCCGCAAGCCCAACGCGGCGATCAGCGCGTAACACGGATCGGCGCCTTTCTGAGGAGCACCAGCCTCGACGAGCTGCCGCAGCTCATCAATGTCTTGCGCGGCGAGATGTCGTTGGTTGGGCCTCGACCGCACGCGGTGGCGCATAACCGCCAATTTGCCGAGACGATTGACGACTATCTCGGGCGCCACCGGGTAAAGCCTGGCATCACCGGCTGGGCGCAGGTGAACGGCCTGCGGGGCGAGACCCGCACCGAGGAGCAAATGCGCCTGCGCGTTCAGCACGATCTTTACTATATCGACAATTGGTCGCTCGGGTTTGATCTGAAGATCCTGCTGCTCACATTGTTCGTGGGTTTCGTGCACGAGAACGCCTATTGAGGGAACGGGCGAACTCGCCGAACCTGGGACGGCCGCAAGCGCCAAGCTGGCTCTTCTGGCCATTTTTGTTCCTGATCCTTGGTGCGCCTGCGATGCTCGGGGCGAACCGCCCGGTCGCCTGGAGCGGGCTCGCGCTCGGCCTCGGCATCCTTCTGATCGGGTGGGCACTGACCGCCGGACGGACCGCCGGCGGCGCGCCCCTTCCCTTCAGGTCGCTGGCGCCCGCCGCAATACCGTTCTTCCTAGCCATTGCCTGGGCGCTCGCCCAAGCGCTCCCCTACGTTCCGCCGCAACTGCATGATTCGGCCTGGGCGGAGGCAGGTGCCGCGCTGGGCATGGCGCTGCCGGGACGGATCAGCCTTGCGCCGGAAGAAGCGGGGACCGGCATCATGCGCCTGCTTTCCTACGGTGCCGTGCTCCTGTTGGCGGCGCAGCTCGGCCATTCGGCGCGCCGAGCCCATGCCATTTTGTGGGGTGTGGCGCTTGCCGGAGGGGCCTATGCCCTCTACGGCCTGCTCGTCTGGGCCGACGGCAACCGGCTGATCCTCTGGATGGCGAAATGGGCCTATCCCGATTCACTGACCAGCAGCTTCGTCAGCCGCAATCACTATGCGACCTATGCCGGGCTGGGGCTATGCGCATCCTTGGGCCTGCTCGCCCATGCGCTGGCGCGGCAGCCGCGCGCGGGAGCCCACACCGGGGCCGCACTTATCCCTCTTGCCCTGATGATCGCAGCGGCACTTCTCCTCACACGCTCGCGCGGCGGCATCGCCTCGGCGACGCTCGCGGTCCTGGTGATGACGGTTCTGTTCGCGTTCGGGACTGAAGGCCGCCGCACCCGCATGGCCTTCGCTGCGGCTGCGCTGGGCCTGCTCGCCGCCGGAGCGGGGGTGCTCGGCGGCGGAGTTATCGCCCGCATGGCGCCCGAAGAGGTCGAGGACTGGGGCGGCCGATCCGATATCTGGGCGCGCGCGGCGGCAGCGGCTCTGGATCGACCGCTGGGCGGCGGCCTCGGCGCCTTCGCCGATTTCTTTCCCGCCTATCGCGACCTCGCCTTGGGGCTACAATTCGGAAGCCTGGACAAGGCCCACAACCTTTATCTCGAGATGGCGGCCGAGCTGGGCCCGACTGTCGCGGCGGCCCTGGTGCTGGGTCTAGGCTGGCTTGTCTTGCGCGTGATAAGGGGGAGCCTTGCCGCAAACCCGGGCCCCGCACTCGCTGCGGCGGGGGCGTCGGTGCTCGTCGCAGTGCATTCATTGGCCGATTTCAGCCTGCAGATACCGGCGGTGACGGCGACCTGGCTGTTGCTGCTGGGCGCCGCCCTTGGTCAGGCCCAGCGGGCGGCATCCTTGCGGGCTACCGGACGTTCGCGCGAAAGCGCGCATAAAGCTCCGGGCGACCTTCCAGAATCTCCGCCACGATTCGCAAGCGCAACGGATCGGTGACGGCGCGGCGCAGCCGGTCGGGCTCCAGCACCGCGGCCACGCGCACCTGTTCTGCGATTTGCTCGCGCTCGGTCGTTTGAAGTTGCGCCCAGGACTCCAGCCCCATCGCGGCACGAAAGGGGGTCAGGCTCGGCTCGAATGGACCGGTTGCGATCGAGCGCATCAAGGCTGCGACAAAACCGGGCCCGGGTCCTTCCAGCATGCGCTCGGCCTCCGCGAGCTGGGCCCAGAGATAAGGATCGGCCGGAGTGCCAATGAGCGCCTCGCGGGCCGCCTCGCGCGCCGATTCCAGCACGGCGCGGCCGCCGGGCGTGGCCACCCCGAGGGCCAGCGCCAGTCGAAAGCGCAAAATCGCCAGTGCTGAGCGCTCATTCGCCCCGCCATGCCAGACGATCGCCGCCTCGTACCCGCGCCGTGCCTCGACCAGCAGATGGATCGGAACATCCGCCCCGCGCTGTATCAGTCGCATGACCGGTTCGTGCGGGAAAATAAACGCTCCCGAGACGATCCGTGGGACCGCCATGACGATCATTGCGAGGCCGAGCCCCGCAACACCCGCCAGCGGCCATCCACCGATCTGGCGTGGCGTGCGATCGTCCCGGCGTCTACGCGGAGAGCGGCTCTCGCGCGCGACCGCAACCGACATCTCGCCCGCGCTGGCCACCGACCTAAGCCTCTGTATAGTATTTCTTGTAGCTGCCGTAGTAGTAGTAACCGGAATCGGCATAGTCGTATTGTGCGTGCCGTTTCACATCGACCTGACTGAGCACTACGCCCGCTAGATTCGCCCCTGCCTCCAAAGCGAGCTTCAGCCCGGACATCGCCACCTGCCGACGCGTCTTCTCCCAGCGAATGAGGAACATGGTCGCATCCGCATGCCTGACCATAACCAGCGCGTCGGAAACCGCCAGCACCGGCGGAGTATCGAGGACGATCAGGTCATAGGTCTGTGCCAGAGCGTCCAGCAGCATGCGCATCCGGGGTGCGCTCAGCAGATCGATCGGATTGGGCGCCCGTGCTCCGGCGGGAATCACATGCGCCCCGGAGTAGGGGTCGATCTCGATCACTTCCTCCAGTGAGGCCTTCCCCACCAGAAAGTCCGCAAGCCCCATCTCGTTGGGTACATCGAGTTGCACATGCACTGAGGACTGGCGAAGGTCGCAGTCCAGAATGATGCTGCGTTGGCCCGATTTCGCCGCCTGGCATACGATCGACAGAGCGGTCAAGGTCTTGCCCTCGTTCGGGATCGAGGAGGTCACGATAATCGTCCGCGGCGGCGGCTGCGCGCTGGTTAGGATCAATGCGGTGCGCAAGGTGCGCATGGCCTCGCCGTAGACGGAGCCGGGCTTGGCGACCGCCAATTGGTGGGGTCGTATCGAACGGTTCTTGCGTTCGATCAGCGGCACCATACCCAAGGTCGGCAGCCCGGTTAGACCTTCGATCTGACGAAGGCTGCGAAATCCGGAATCGAGCAACTCGATGGCGACCGCCAGAATGACGCCGACGATAAGCGAGGCGAGCAAGGCCACCCCGATCAGGAGCTTTTTCTGCGGGTAGAACGGTCCCCCGGGCGGGATAGCGGCGGATATGATGCGCGCATCCTGCCGCTGGGTGGTGCTGTCCTGCACCTCGGTTTCCTTGTATCGAGACAAGAGAGTTTCATAGAGCTGCTTGGAGGCCTGCAGCTCGGTCTCGAGCAGATCGAGCGTAACCTTCGCGTCGTTCTGCTCCTCGGCCTGTTGCTGCAGGCGTGCGACCTCAGCCCGAAGGGTGGCTTCGGTCGAGCGGACAAGCTCCAACTCATGCTGGAGCTGGCTGGCGATCTTCTTCACCTCCACCTGCAGCTTTGCGCGAGCTTCGGCCAGCTCGGCCTTGGCCAGCACCATCTTGGGATGACCATCTCGAAATTGCGTCTGCAGTTCGGCGATCTTTCGGCCGCTTTCGATTTCTTGAAGGCGCAAGGTTTGAATGAGCGTCGACGACAGCACCTCGGGGACGGATTCCAGCGCCGCCCCGGACTGGCTCAACTTCGCCACCTGCGCATAGCGCGCCTCGGTCTGCTGTCTTGCGGAGCGTGCTTCAAGCAAGCGCGCGTTCAACGATGCGAGCTGCTCGGCAATGATCGAAATGTCTCCGAGTTGAACAATTCCCGCATGACGCCGGAACTCATCGCGCTTTTGCTGAGCCTTGATGACCTGCTCATGGGCTTCACGGACGCGCTGGTCGAGCCACAGATTGGCCTCGACCGTCGCCCGGCCCTTCGCGTTCTTTTGTTCTTCAATGTAAAGCTCGGCCATGGCGTTGGCGGCGTCGGCGGCGAGGATAGGATCGATCGAGGTGTAGATGATCTCGATCAGCCGGGAACGTTCGACCGGGACGGTCTCCAGGCCGGAAAGAAAGGCGCTGATGAGGTCCTCAGGGGTGGGCCGACCGGTGGCGCGTGCGGGTTCTTGCGTTTCGGTCGGCTCGGCGGCGATACCGGCCAGCGCCAGACCCTTCTTCACCCACGCCTTGCCGATTTCCAGCGCTCCGGGGGCTTGAGGTCTAAGGGACGTATTGAAGACGTGATGATTGACCAGATCGAGCCGCCGCACGGCGAGCAAGGCGTTACCTCGCGAGCGGATGATCGCCGCCTCGGTCACAGGCGTCAGCCAGTCCGGATTCAGATTCTGCGCAACCTGATCGATATCGACAATTTTCTTGCGCTCGGGCTCCACAACGATCGTGGACTTGGCCCTGTAAAGCGGTGTGATCCCGCTGACATAAAATGTCGAGAGCATGGTTCCGATCGCCGCAATGGCTGCGATCATTACCTTCCGCCGACGTAAGGTCGCGGCGATCCGGCGCAGATCGAGCGAATCCTCCTCAAACCGGGTGACCGCAGGCGCGACCGCGCGTAAGAGCTGGACGTTCGGTGGCGGTTGCTCAGCGCTGCTCATGTTTCTTTGAGACCCACACTTCGTCCCCCCGCACCCCACCGATATGATTCAGGCGAAACTTCAGAAGAGCCGTCGCTCGACCTCGATCGTATCGCCCGGAAGGATCGGCGCATCGGGATCCGCCTTGATCTCAACGGGCCCCTCCACAGTCTCGCGGATTACCGTCACCGTGGAAGTCCTCGCCCGCCGCGTGAATCCACCCGCGAGCGCCACCGCCTGACGCACATCCATACCGGCCGTGTAGGGGTAGCTCCCCGGCGCATTGACCTGGCCCAGGATGTAGAAAGGCCGAAAGTTCAGGACCTCGATCGAGACGTGCGGATCCACGATATAGTCGCGGTCGAGCGCCGCGGTGATCTCGTGTTGCAGCTGCGCCACCGTGCGATTGGCCGCCGCTACCTGCCCAAGCAGCGGCATTGTGATGTTTCCGGCGCCGTCGATCTGGAACTCCCCGGACACATCCGGCTGGCCAAATACGACGATGTTGAGCTTGTCACCTTGGTTCAGCCGGTATTGCGCGTCGGTGACGCCACCGGCCTTCGGAACGGCCTTCTGCTCCTGCGCGAACGCCCAACCGACCGTGCAGACGGCGCAGAGCAAGCCAAGGCTCAGAAACAAGATGGCGAGCGCCCGCGGCACGACCTCTCCCCCTCCGCTCTCAGATCGCGCCGGTCAAACGGACCAGGATGGCGTTGTAGCGATAGCCCTCGCCATCGACATGGGAGTTGCGCTCGCCGAAGGTGTAGTCCAAGCCCGTCTGCAGATATGGATTGACGAAATAGGTCAGCCCGACCCCATAGGTGCGTAGGTCGTCGTCACGGCCTGTCCCGTGAAAATGCTCTCCATGCACGGAGCCATGCGCGCTGGCGACCAGGTTTTCCAGCACCTCATAGTCGACCCGCAGGTCCACTCCCGTATCGCGAATGGCGGAGGTGTTCTGGATCGAGGTCTCGCGCAGCGTGCGGCTGATTCTCCCGGTCACGGTCGTGATGTCGTTTGGATTCCAAATAGCTTCGACGCCCATCGCCAGCCCTTCGCCGGTCCCGAACCGCGGATCGTCGTATTCCTGCCGGTAGTATCCGCCGAAGACCTCGAGGAAGGTGACGGCGGTTACGTCATAGGTCGCGCCGACATGAACGTCATAACCTTGCGAGTCGCGGTCGAAGCCGAAATCGTCAAGACCGTCATAGACACGCCAGTTGTAACCCGGCTCGACGAAGAGGGAGACGCTGGGCGTGATCTCCGTCCCGACCCTCAGTCTGGTCTCGTAGAAATCATAGTCTCGGTCGTCGAGATTGACGCCGTTCTCGTCATGATAGTCGAGGGTGGCCCATTCCCCGCTGACGCGACCGAAGACGGGCGATCCTTGGTAGTCCAGCGCCAATCGGCGGATGAAGCGGTTGAATTCGATGCTGTCTTGATTGGCGGCGGCGCTGTTGGGATCGCCGCGATCCTCGTGGAGCCGCGCCCACTCCAAAAAACCTGAAGCCGCGAAGTCCTCGCTGATGTCGGCTCTGCCGTTGGCGCTTAAGCTCAGATCCTCGTAATCGGCGCTGGTCTCGTCGCGATAGCGAACGATGGTGGCGACGGCGCCGAAGCCGAGCGCATGTGTATCCCAATCGGAGTCCACCCGCACTTCAGGCTGGATCAGAACCGCCAGGTCACTGTTCGGGTTGTGCTCTTCGCGATAGACATTGTCGTCGAAGAGCACGCCGATCGTCACCTTGGGATAGACAGTGAAAAAACCACCCCCGGCGAGCTCGATCCCGATTGGCGAATAGTCGGCGCGCGGCCGCCCGAGCACCGTTTCGTCGCGCGCGCTTTGCGCCAAGGCCCCCGCGGCCAGGAGCGTGACGCTCGACATCGCCGCGGCCGTTGACCACAAATTCGCTCGCCTCATCCCCCCGTTCCTTTCCGGCTTGCGCGCTCCTCAGCCGCCCCCTGGCGGCTGGGGAATGAGGCGGCGCTGTCTTGGCAGGTTTGCGCTGGTGCGTGTCATGAGCTGCTGACCGGAGGTGGTTCGGTGCCGCCGCTGGATCCGCCACCGCCGCCCCCCGCGCTCGAGCTGGGCCCGGTAATGCGGCCACGCACATCGGCAAGCTGATCGAACACGTCGTCGACCTGCTGCTGATAGGCGATGCAGCGATCAATCGGAAAATCGGTGCCACGCGCCTCTCCGAACAAATGGATCTGGCTTGGCGTGGCCACCGGTTCGATCAGAAGGCCGGCGAGGCTCGCGCCCGTCCCACCTTTCTGGGAGAAAGCCACGCGCAAGGTGCCGTCCGTCACTGTCGCCTTGAAGGTGATGCCGCCGCCCCGCATGCTCGCCGCGCCGCTGACCAAAAGCGGGGCCAGACCGGTGCCGCCGAGCTCGGCATGTCTCAACCAAGTCGGCGAGGGCGCCTCTCCGATCAGGCGCCGCTCACCGTTGATGGCGATCCGATATCCCAGTGGCGCGGCCGCAAAGCGACCCGAATTACGGGAGGTGGAAAGGACGGTGACCTTGTAGGTGCCGTTGTGGAGGGCGACCGCGAACTCCTCCACTCCTTCCAGGCCGTCTCCGAACAAGGCTCCACCGCCCAGGTTGGCGATGGGCCGCAAGTCCCTGCCGGCGACATTGGGCGTGCGTTCCGTGACGCGGACGAACCCGGGCATGCGTTCGCTGTTGGGGCCGCCGAAGTCGACGGCGATTGAGCCGGGAGCCGGACGGAATCCGTTGGTCGTATCAATGCGGAAGACGCGCGGCACGCAGATCGCCAGCGACCAGGCTTGGCGCACGCGATCGAGCATGGCTGCATGAGCCTGGACGCTGGCGGCCTTTGGGCTGCGGCCGGCGGCCAACGCCACCGCTACCGCGCGAGTGCCGGCCTCTTCGGTGGTGGCATTGTCCCGGAGCAGCCAGCCGGCGACGTCCTCGATCTCCGCATAGCCCCCTTCGATCGCCTTGCGGATGATCTCCGCCGGGACCGTGGTGGCCGAGGCGCGCGTAACGATCGGGGAATCCGGCAGACCACGCGTGACCTCCGCAGCGAGCGACCCGACCCCCGCCGCCACTACTGCCACAATGAGAAGGACAGCGCCTTTCCTGAACACGGCCGGGCCCTCCCCCTCGTGAGTTCCGCCCATGCGGATACAGAAATGTTTTAGTGGTTGAAATAAAACATAGATAGCGAGTAACTTCAAGGAATTTACAGGATAACGACCATAATTGTATTATGAAATGATTGTGCGTACAGTGAGTTGCGGCTGGCTTGTCATCCAGTTCCACAGATGCGGTCTGTTGGGCGAGAGCCGCGGAGTGGGGCAAGATCAAATCAAGAACTTGGACAAGTTTCCGTCACGAGGGAGCAGCGGCTCCGCAATAAAGCATCGCCTCCGCACTTATCGCTCGTGGCGCCAGTGCTCGGGCAATTTCAGAGCTGCATCTTGCGCCAGGGCACCGTCCTTGCCTCCGACGCAACGGTCCGACCAATGAGCGCAGCCGAGGCGAGGCGGCCACTGCAGCCGGGAGACGCAGATGCCTCGGCACTTCTCCTGGCCTGCTTCATCAAGCTCACGCGCAGCTTCGGCAAGCCCTTGAGCGCGGCGGAGATTCGAAGTGCCGCGGGAACCGATCGGATAACAATCGAGGCGGCCTTGCGCGCCGCCCCCCGCCTGGGTCTGAAGGCCAAGCGGCTGCCGGCCAGCCACGACACACTCGGCGCATTGCCCCCGCCCTTCATTCTGAGCGACGCCACGGGCCAGGCACGGCTGGTGGTGGCACGCGATGGCGATCGTCTCACATTCTGGGATCCGGTCAGCCAGAGCGAGCAACGAGGGGGCATGGAAGCAGCGCTGCGCGCAGGCGATCTGCTCATCCTGCGCCCTTCCGAAGCAGGCATGGACCGTGGTTGGCGCTCGACGTTCCGGCGCAAGCTGCGCGCGGTGATGGCCGAGATCGCCATCGCTTCGCTGGCGCTCAACTTTCTTGCGCTTGCGACCCCGCTCTTCGCCATGACCGTCTATAATAAGGTGATCGGCCAGCACGCGCTCACGACCCTCGACGTGCTCGCGCTCGGCATGCTGGTGGTGATCGCCTTCGAGACCTGCCTGCGTTCTCTTCGGGGCTATGTTTCAGCCCATACCACCGCCCGGCTCGAGGCCTATCTTGGCGGGGAAGTGCTTCATCATCTTCTGGCGCTGCCGTTCAATCAGTTCGAGACCACCACCACGGGAATCGTCTCGGAGCGGCTGAACCAGCTCGAGGTGGTGCGCGGATTCTTCGCCGGGCAGCTGCCGCTTCTGATCGTCGATCTCGCGTTTGTCGCCCTGTTTTTGGGAGTGCTCGCCTATATCCACCCGGTAATGCTGGCCGCGACCCTGGCCGTCATGCCGCTCATAGCCGCCGTTCCGTTCGCCGCCCACCGTCTTCAGCGGCTGGTAATCGATCAGGCCTTCGCCGCACGGGCCGCCAAGGCCACGGCCCTGGCCGAAACCGTAAGCAATGCGTTGACCATCAAGTCGCTGGGACTGGAGCCGGAAGTGGAGAGGCGGTGGGACGGGCGCCTTGCGGCCGCCGCCTGGACCGGGTACCGCCAAGCCAATCTCGCCAACATCGCCCGCGCGGCCGCCGGCTGCATGCTGGCGCTGCTCGGCCTTGCCATCCTCTTCGTCGGCGCGCGGCTGGTGATCGCCGGCGAAATGAGCCTTGGCGCATTGATCGCGGGATCAATCCTGGCGCAGAGGGCCGCCGCGCCGATCGGCGCGCTTGCTTCCGGCTGGCATGGACTTCAGGAGGTGATGGCGGCATTCCGGCGCATTGACGCGCTGATGATGCTGGCGCCCGAGCGCGGCGAACGGAGCATGCCCGCACCCACTGGCGGGGGTCTAATGCTGGAGCAGGTGAGCTTCGCCTTCGCCCCGGATCGCCCGCCGGTGCTGCGAGACGTCACGATCGCGGCCCAACCGGGCCAGATACTCGGGTTGATCGGCCCTTCGGGCTCCGGCAAGTCAACCCTTCTGAAGCTGATGCAGGGTCTCTATGCGCCGAGTTCGGGCCGCGTCCTGATCGACGACATCGATCTGGCGCATCTCTCGCCCGAATCGGTGCGCCAGCAGCTTGGCGTCGTGCCGCAGGATGTGCAGCTCTTCTCCGGCACCATCGCCGACAATATCGCCTTCGCCGTGCCCGGCAAGGATCCCGAGCGCGTAATCGCGGTGGCGAAATTCATCGGCGCTCACGATTTCATTCAGCGACTGCCCTCAGGCTATGACAGCGTCCTTGGCGAACGCGGCGCCGGGTTGTCGGCCGGGCAGCGGCAGCTCCTCGCCATTGCGCGCGCGCTGATGCGCAATCCGCGCATGATTCTGCTCGACGAGGCCACCAGCGCGCTCGACCCTGGCGCGGAGGAGGCTTTCCTGCGAAACCTGAAGCGCGCGGCCAGGGGCCGGACCATCGTGCTCGTCACCCATCGCACCGCGCCGCTCGCCTATTGCGACCGCGTCGCTCTCATGATCGACGGTACGATCGTGCGCATTGGCGCGCCGGCCGAAATCTTGGCCTTCGCGCGGGCCGAGCTGGCGGAAGCAACGCGGCGATGAGCTCGGCCTTGACACCGCGCGGCGCGGCGTCGCTTCCCATTCCCGCCCGCCGACCGGTTTCCCCGGAACGCTTCGCGGAGTTCCTGCCCGACGCCGAGGCATTGGCGCAGCGACGACACTCGCCGGGGGCGAAATGGCTCACCCTGACGCTCTCGGCTCTGGTGATGGCAGCGATCCTCTGGTCCGCGGTTGCCGAAGTCGATCAGGTGGTCGCGGCCAATGGCGCAGTCCGGCCCGCCGGCAAGGTCAAGCTCGTCAATCATCCGCAAGGCGGGCGCATCTCCGCAGTTCTTGTCGCCGAGGGAGAGCATGTCCGTTCTGGACAGCCGCTGGTCGAGATCGACCCCGAAACACTGCAGAGCGAGGTAGAAAAGCGGCTAAGCGACTGGCAGGCACTCGCCGCGGCGTCGGCGCGACTGGAGGGCGAGGCGGCGGGAGTTGTGCCGAGTTTCCCGGCCGTTTTGGCGGCCGCGCGCCCCGATCTTCTCTTCGCGCAGACCTCTCTTCACGAGGCGCGGACTACCGCATTCGCCGCCGAGCGAAGGTCGCTGGAGGAGATCGTCCGCCAGCGCGAACAGGAAATACAGTCGGCCGGTAGCCGCGCAAGCCAGGCCGTCGCCAGCCTCGAGATTCTCAAGAAACAGGAAGCCGCCGTCGCCAAGCTCGCCGATAAGGGCTATTTCCCCCAGTTGCGATATCTGAGCCTTCAGCGCGAGGTGACGGAAAGCGAAGGTCTGGTCGCGGCCGCGCGGCAGGATCGGGCCATCGCCGAGGCGAGTCTGGCAGAGGCGCGATCGCGGCTCGAGGCGCTCGAGCGGGAGCGCCGCGCCAAGATCCTGGCCGAACTGGCCCAGGTTTCGGCCGATCGCGACCGCGCCGCCGAGAGCCTGGCTCAGGCGGAAGCGGAGCTGCGCAACCGAACAGTGCGCGCGCCTGCCGAAGGCATCGTCCAGGATCTCGCGGTGGCAGCCCCCGGACAGGCGGTCAGGGCAAACGAGGAGATCCTCAAGATCGTCCCCGCCACCGGGGGCTTACTCATAGAAGCGTTGGTGGCCAACGTCGATATCGGACAGATCCGGATCGGCCAGAAGGCGCGCGTCAAGCTTCTCGCCTACGATCATATCCGATACGGCACACTGGACGGGTCGGTCGAGCGCATTTCCGCCGACGCCGTACCCGACGAACGCGGCAGGCTCTTCTACAAGCTGGAGATCCGCATCGAGCGCGACTATCTGGGTGCGGTGCCCGAAGAGCTTCCCTTGGCGCCCGGCATGGCCGCCGAGATCGACCTGAAAATCGGTGAACGATCGATACTGTCGTATCTCACCGATCGAGTGCTGGCGGTCGCCGACGGCGCCTTCACGGAACGGTGATGACGAGACCGCGGCCCATCAATGCGATCAACACCTGGCGCAGATCGCGCTCGATCTGCGCGGCGGGCGTATCGGGGAACGCCTCGCGGAACGTCGCCAGTATGCTCTCGAAGGTACTCGGCTCGTCCAGCAGGTTCCACAATCCACGCGCGCTACGGTCGAGATAGAACAATTCGCCTGCCCCCACATCAACCAGGAACAGCTCATCGTCGATGTCCGTCTGCGAGAGCCCGCTTTTGCGGCGATAGCGCATCGCTCGCATCCTCAGGCTCGGCTGCCGAACCGGTGCAGCAGAACCTGCGCCGCCTTCGACGCTTCCCCATAGTGCAAATGCAGGACCGGAAGATCGGCATGCGCGACAGCCGCGGCCAGCACCTCCGCCGCGCCAAGCCAGGGCGCGGCAGCACTCTCCGCAAGAGCGCGCACGAGCTGCGCCGGACGCCCCGGCTCGAGAGCCGGCGCACCGCCGCTGCGGTCGAGCAAAAGGCATGCAGCCACTCGCGCCGAAACACCCGCGGCGGCCTGTTCCTCCGCCCCCAGCTGCAGAAAGGCGAGGCTCGGCCAGCTTTGCCGAATGCGTGCGCCCGCGAACGCCTTGAGCGCGGTCGCCGCATCGGGAAGGGGCAAGCGCAACTTCGGGGCAAGACCCAGCGCAACTCCGGTGGACCCGCCCTTCCCGCGCCTCAGGCCGAGGCGGTCATCCCCGAACAGCCGCCAGCCGGCGGCGGCGAGCGTCAGAGCCAAGACGCTCTTGCCCCCCTTGGTGTCCGCGAACAGCAGAACGAGCCCTGCAGGCCCCTGAACGGCGGCGGCGTGGGGTAGGATCATCTCCGCCCCGCCGACCGACAGAACGGCGAGCGCCGAGGCGACGATATCGGCCGCCTCGACGGCGCTCGACGCCAAGTGGCGCCCCTCCGGCAAAACCGAGGCAAGGATCTCGAATCGCTGGTCCAGGAAGGTACACCGGATGGCCGGCGCGGCGTCGATTGCGGGCATCGCCGTCTGCCAGCGGTAGAGAAAGGATGGGATCATCGCCAGCACCGTCTCCGGCGCGCAAACGCTGATCGGCGAGGCGTCGCCGGGCGCGGTGAAGAAACGCGCGGTTGAGGCCATGTGCTCGATCTGATTGGCCCTCACGCGTATCTTCGCCCTCAACTATGCGGCGCGCGCTTGCCAAGGATGCGCTGGAGCGTACGTCGATGCATGCGTAAGCGCCGGGCGGTCTCGGACACGTTCCGATCGCATTGCTCGAAGACGCGCTGAATATGCTCCCAACGTACCCGATCCGCTGTCATCGGCAGCTCCGGAGGAGGCGGAAGAGCCTCGCGATGCTCCAGCAAGGCCGCCTCGACGGCATCGGCATCAGCCGGTTTGGGCAGATAATCGACAGCCCCCGCCTTGACGGCAGCGACCGCGCTGGCGAAGTTGCCGTAACCGGTCAGCATCACGATGCGGCAGTCCGGCTGGGTGCGCCGAAGGCTCGTCACCAGGTCCAGACCGCTGGCCTGGCCCAGCCGCAGATCCACCACGGCGTAACCCGGCGCAAAGGAGGAGGCGAGCTCCAAAGCGGGGGCGATCGCATCGGCCGTGGCCACGGTGAAGCCGCGATGCTCCATCGCGCGAGCCAGACGCTCTCGGAACAAAGCATCGTCATCGATGATGAGGAGCCGGCGCTCGCCCTTCCCAGGGGGCGCATCGGCCGGTTGTCTTGACTGGCTCTCGCTCATGCCGCCTCTTTTTCGCTGCCCGCCTCCAATGTGGCGCGTTTCCAGCGGATCGCAACCTCCGCTCCACCTTCCGGCCGGTTGGAGAAACGCAAGCTCGCCCCGGTGCGCTGTAGCAGGGTTTCGGCAATGAAAATGCCGAGGCCCATATGAACATTGCCCTCAGGCTCTCCCTCGCGCAATGAAAGATAGGGATCGCCGATCTGATCCAGTATCTCGGCCGCAAAGCCTGGCCCGTCGTCCCGGATCACGATCGCCACCTCCTTGTCGTCCCAGGAAATCTCGACCATCGCCCGCCGCGCGGCGAATTGAAGCGCGTTCTGAATAAGGTTGCCAAGCCCGTGCAGCAAGGCTGGTCGGTCTTCCAGCCTCGGCTCGTCGGCAGGATCGCCGGAGCTGCGGATGTCGAGGGCGATCGCGGGCGCGGCGAAACGATAGGGCTCCGCGGCAGCCGCGACGATCAGGCTCAAGGGCCGTTGCAGCAGAGGGTGGTCGGGCTGGGTCATTTCGGGACGGCGCGCCAACCGCGCCAATATCTCGCGACAGCGCTCGCTTTGCGAGAGGATGAGCGACACATCCTCCGCCAGCGCGCTGTCCTTCGGAGCTTCGCGAGAAAGTTCCTTGGCGGCGACGGCGATGGTGGCCAGCGGCGTGCCAAGCTCATGAGCAGCAGCAGCAGCCAACGCGCCCAATGCCGACAGTCGATGCTCGCGATCCAGCGCCATCTGCGTGGCCGCCAGCGCATCGGACATGCGCCGCGCTTCCTCGGCCACGCTCCAGACATAAGAGGCGATGAAGATCGCGGCGAGAACCAGGGCGACCCAGGCCGCGAAAACATAGATCGGCTGCAGCTCGAAGCTCGAATCCGGCCACGGCAGCGGCTTATGTGCGATCGCAAGCGCGGTGATGAGGATCACCGCAAGCGCGGTCAGGCCCAGCGTGCTGCGGCGCGAGAGCAGCGTCGCAGAGACAGTTACCGGCGCAAGGATCAGGACCGAGAAGGGGTTGTGCAATCCGCCAGTCAGGTAGATCAGCGCCCCGAGCTGCACAAGGTCGTAGGCGAGCGTCAGCGCCGCGTCGCGGTCTCCGAGCCACATTCGCCCTCGTCCGCGTTGAACCCAAAGGTTGAATGCGGCCGAGGCGCAGACGCAAAGAAACGCTGGAGCCAACGGCAGGGGAAAAAGAAGCCCATAATGGACCACCAGCAGCGCCGCCGCCTGACCGGCAACCGCCGCCCAGCGGATCGCGACCAACGTGCGCAAGCGCACCCGCCCGCGCCGGAGCGCGGGCAGGTGCGGCACTGCCTTCTCGCTGCCGCCGCGATCCGAATCGCTTGAGGTCACGGTCATCCGCCCGAACCCTTTGGGCTCGTTGGCCGTATCTTTGCCGGCCGGAGCGATCCTCGCTTGTACCGATGTCGCCTGTCCACCCGATCTGCTACTCATCTGCGTCATGCCTCAGCCCGTCATCGAGGTCAGCCATCTGACAAAGCGTTTCGACACGGTTACCGCCGTCGACGACATTGCTTTCGTTGTCGGACCGGGGGAGACGGTGGGACTTCTGGGCGGCAACGGGGCCGGCAAGACGACAACCATCGCCATGCTGCTCGGGCTGCTGAAACCGACCTGCGGTCAGGTGCAGGTGCTAGGCGCGGACATGACGCGTCAGCGCTATCGGGTGCTTCACCGGATGAACTTCTCCTCGCCCTATGTCGAGCTGCCACAGCGCCTGACGGTACGGGAGAATCTCCTCGTCTATGCCCATCTCTACGGTCTCGTCCGGCCGCGCGAGCGCATTGCCCAGCTGATCGAGGAGCTTGCCCTGCAGCCCCTCAAAAAGCGGCGCGTGGGAAGTCTTTCGGCCGGCCAGAAGACCCGCGTGGCCCTGGCCAAGGCGCTCTTGAACCAGCCCGAACTACTGCTCTTGGACGAGCCGACCGCTTCCTTGGATCCGGACACGGGCGATTGGGTGCGCACCTATCTGGAGCGATACCGCGAGGCGAGCGGGGCGGCGATCCTCTTGGCCTCGCACAATATGGGCGAGGTCGAACGGCTCTGCTCGACCGTGCTGATGATGCGCGGCGGACGCATCGTTGACAGGGGCGCGCCGGCAACCCTGATCGCCCGCTACGGCAGACGAACGCTCGAGGAGGTTTTCCTCGACATCGCCCGCAGCCGAGACAGCTCGCAAGTGGAGGCCGCACAATGACGCGGGACACTCTTGCACGATCGAGCGCTGGCGGTCCGACTCGGCGGATCTACGCCATGCTGCTGCGGCACCTTTTCATCCTGCGCGGCTCGATGCCCCGGCTTCTGGAGCTGGCCTATTGGCCGACCATGCAGATGATTATCTGGGGCTTCATGTCCACCTTTCTTGCCACCAATTCGAGCTGGGTGGCGGAGGCGGCTGGTGTTCTTCTGGCGGCCGTACTGCTCTGGGACGTGCTGTTCCGCGGACAGCTCGGATTGTCGCTCTCCTTCATGGAGGAGATGTGGTCGCGCAATCTGGGCCATCTCTTCGTCAGCCCCTTGCGTCCGGGCGAGTTGGTGGCCTCGATGATGGCGATGAGCTTCATTCGCACGCTGATCGGCGTCGGGCCGGCAGCGCTTTTGTGCATCCTCTTCTACGACTATTCGGTTTTCAGCCTCGGCCTGCCGCTGATCGCCTTTTTTGTCAATCTGATGATGCTGGGCTGGGTGCTGGGATTGATCGTGGTGGCGCTGCTGCTGCGCTTTGGCCTCGGCGCGGAGAACCTCGCCTGGTTCATCGGCTTCATGATGGCTCCGATCAGCGCCGTCTATTACCCGGTCACGGTGTTGCCGGACTGGCTGCAGGCGCTCGCCTGGTCGCTGCCGGCTACATATGTCTTCGAGGGCATGCGCGCGGTCCTGTTCGAGCACCGCTTCCGTTTCGACCTTTTGGCGGGGGCGGTGACGTTGAACCTCCTCTATCTGACGATCGCCTTCGCCCTGTTCATCGCCGCCTTCCAATCGGCGCGGCGGCGCGGCACGCTGCTGCAAGTGGGAGAGTAGCATCGCCGGCTGGACGCAGCGAAGAAGCGGTTGACGAGCCCGTGCGACCAGCCTGCAATCGACCGCGGCAGCTTCGCTGCGACACCCATCATGCCGACATCGCTGCAAGAGACTTGCCGCAGGCGGCCTGGGCCGCGTGGCCGAGCCTGCCGCGACTCGACAGGTGGCGGACCGAAGAGACAGCCGCTCCGGGACTCTGGAGGAGCGCCTTGCCTCGACCTCCCGGCCAGCAAGTCTGCACCTTTCTCTGCGTCGAGACGCCGCGCCGTTGCGAAGAGATTGCCAAGATCACGCCGCCCCTCTATCTCTCAGCAACGAGGGTTCGACCGGTTCGCCTCTGAGCGCATGACGCCTCGGTAGCGCCGGCAATTCCGTGTCCTAGATGGACCATTGCAAACCATGGAGGTCGATATCCGTGCTGAGCAAGCTGAAGAGATTCGCCGTCTGTCTTCTGGTGCTCTCTCCGGCGCTGATGGTGGGTCGTCCCGTCGGCGCGTTGAGCGATCAGGAGGAGTTGATAGAGCGCTCCCGTCTGACTTTTCTCAAGTTGATCGATCATCCCGAGTTTCCCGAGCTGAAACAGTATGTCCACCACGCCAAGGCCGTGCTGATCGTGCCCTCCCTGATCAAGGGCGGGTTTTTCATCGGAGGCGAAGGCGGATCGGGTGTGCTGGTCGCGCGCTCGGCGGAAGGTGGCTGGAGCTATCCGGCCTTCTACACGTTGGGCGCAGGCAGCCTCGGAATCCAATTCGGCGGGCAGGTCGGAGAGGTGATCTTCACCATCATGACCGAGAACGGCCTTAAGGCCGTGCTCTCGAATCAGATGAAGCTCGGCGTCGACGCATCCATCGCCGTTGGCCCAATCGGTAAAGGCGTGGAGGCTTCGACCACGACCAATTTCAACTCCGATATCTATCAGTTCGCCAAGACCGAGGGTCTGTTCGGCGGCGGCGCCTTCGAGGGCGCGTGGATCCAAAAGCGCGACGACTGGAACCGGGGCTTCTACGGCGGCGCGGTCACGCCGCAGCAAATCTTGCTTAGGAACGAGGTGTCAAACCCGGGCGCCGAGTCGCTGCGGCAGGCGCTGTCGGCCTACTGACCCCTATGCCCAAGAGCCTCATCGCACGCACCGCCGCACTGATCTCGTTGGCGATCGCCTTGGGGATCGCGGTCGCTGCGGGCGTGAGGCTTTGGCAGGAGCGCGAGCCCGCAATCCTAATCCAGGATAAGGGTGCGACAGGGGCTGCCTCGATCGGCGGCCCCTTCACGTTGACCGACCAGCATGGCGTGCCTGTGAGCGACGACCAATTCCGCGGCCGCTTCATGCTCGTCTATTTCGGCTACAGCTTCTGCCCGGACATTTGCCCGACCGACCTCGCAACCATGACGACGGCGCTCGATCAACTCGGTGACGCAGGTGGACAGGTTCAGCCGATTTTCGTCACGATCGACCCCGAGCACGACACGGTCGAGCGGCTGGCCGAATATGCGCCGCTTTTTCATCCGCGCCTCATTGCGTTAACCGGCACGCCAGAGGAAATAAGTCGGGTCGCCGCGCAGTACCGGGTTTACTACGAGAAATCCGGCAGCGGGCCGGACTATCTGATGGATCACTCGGGCATCATTTATCTGATGGATCGCGAGGGCCGCTTTCTCACACATTTCTCGCAAGGCACCACGCCCGATCGAATTGCGGACGCCATTCGTCAGGCTCAGGCCCAGCACCCGCCGCAAAGCAGTTGAGATCCAGAAACAACCGGATCAGCCCTTGCGCCAATTGACCAGCGCCACGCCCGAGGCAATAAGCGCGCCGGCCGCCCAGACTAGCAGGCTGTGCCGCTCGCCGAAGATCGCCATCGCCCAGAGAATGGCGGTCAGCGTCACCACATAGGCGACCTGACTGAAGAAGACCGGGCCGGCGCGGCGCATGATCTCGAAATAGAGGATCGAGGCGAGGCTGGAGACGGCGATCTGTCCGAGGACGCCCCACTCGCCGAAGCTGAACGGGATGGTCAGCATCTGGAAGCTGCCGGTCAGAAAGATGACCGGCGCCTGCCAGCAAGCCGCGCCCCAGAGCATGCCCGCCGCCAGCGGCAGCGCCGGCGAGGCCGGGCGATGCGCCGCCACATAGACATTTCCCATTGCATAAAAGAGCGGCGCCACGAAGCCGAAGGCGACCCAGCCGACCATCGCGGGCTCCGGAAGGCTCGCCTTCGGCACGACCAGCAGGAGGGAGCCCGCCAGTCCGATGAGAATGCCGAGCGCCCGCCGGATCGAGAGGACGTCCAGCTTCACGATCATGGCCAGCGCATAGGTCAGGAGCGGCACCGTCGTCACCACAATGGCCGTAACTCCCGCCGGCACATGGCCGATCACCATCTGCAGGATCAGATTGGGCACCGCCAGCGCCAGGAAGCCGCAGGTGAGGTAGTAGATGAGGTGGGGACGGTCCAGGCGCAGCCTTTCGCGTCGGACGAGGCAAACCAGCAGCACCACGCAGCCGGCGCCCGTGGTCTGCCAGAAGCCGTAGGCGAGTGGCCCGATCCCTGCCTGGCTGGCCGCTTTTGCGAAGGAGAAAGTGAGGCCCCAGAGCGTGCCGACCGCCAGCAACATCAGCAGCGGCGACAGGCTGCCGCCGGCCCGCGACAAGGTCGAGGAAAGCTCGTTCATGAAGAACCGATGACCCAGGGACGCCGGGCGTCGCAAGGGCCGCCGGACGGCGCAAGTTCCGGATATAGGCTTTCGGTCGCGCCCTGTACAAGCTGCACCGAAGCGATCGAAAATGGGAAAGAGGATTATGGCCGGCATCGTCATGGAACAGAAGAGCAACAGCGCTCCCGTCCCCCATCCTCGCAGGCCTAGCAGCGCGGCGCTCGCCACGGTCGAGCGCGCTTGCCGCTACATTGAGTCGCGCCGCGAAATCGGCGAGGGCGTGGTGACGCTGACCGATATTGGAGCGTACTGCCGGATGAGCCCCTGGCACCTGCAGCGCCTGTTCAAGCAGATCATGGGGGTGACCCCCCGCCAATATGCGGATGCGCATCGGGTGAAACGGCTCAAGGACGGGCTCCAGCAGGGGGATAGCGTGGCCGGAGCGACCTTCGAGGCCGGCTATGGCAGCTCCAGCCGGATCTATGAGCGCGCCGCGGCCGAGCTTGGCATGACCCCCTCCACCTATCGCAAGGGTGGGCTCGGCGCGGAGATCGGCTATGCCATAGCCGCCTCGCCACTCGGCCGTTTGCTCGCAGCCGCTACCCCAAAGGGAGTATGTTTCATCGGGATCGGGGAGACCGACCGCGACCTCGAATCGGCGCTGCGCCAGGAGTTTCCAAAAGCCTCGGCGATCCGGCGAGACGAGGGACGGCTCGGTTCGGCGATCGCCACCATCCTTGCCTACCTCGAAGGGACCGCCCCGCATATAGACTTGCCCCTGGATGTCCGCGCCACGGCGTTCCAGAGGCGTGTTTGGGAGGAGTTGCGGCGGATCCCCTATGGCGAGACGCGCTCCTACGGCGAAATCGCCGAGGCGGTCGGCGTCCCCGAGTCGGTTCGGGCCGTCGGTCGGGCCTGCGCGACCAACCCCGTGGCGCTTATCGTGCCCTGCCACCGGGTGGTCCGGGAGGATGGAAGCCTCTCGGGGTACCGCTGGGGACTAGCCCGAAAGCAAGCCCTGCTCGAGCGGGAGGGCAACCGCTAACGGCAATCTTGCGGGCGTCGGCAGGAGGCTCATACTAGGGGGATGCTTCGCCCCTCCGACGATTCCCATATCCGCCTGTCGCTGGCGGGCCGGAATGTGGCCATGGCGCTGCGTCCGAGCCGCAGGGCCAAGCGCATCATCTTGCGGATCGATCCGGTCGGAACCGTAACTCTGGTCGTGCCGCGGCGCACAAGCCGCGACGAGGCGGTAGCCTTCGCCCGCTCGAAGGCGGAGTGGCTGCACGATCGCTTGGCCGCGCTCCCCAAGCAGGTGCCCTTCGCGGATGGGGCCGAGCTGCCGTTGCTCGGCCGCACACACCGAATCCGACATGATCCCAACTCCTACGGCATCAGGCTCGCGCGCAACGAGATCGTCGTCTCCGGAGAGAGCGTGCATCTGCCGCGCCGCGTCAGCGACTTCCTGCGGCGCGAGGCTCGGCGTGAGTGCGCCGAGCGCGCCCGCCGTTTCGCCCGGCGAATCGGACGGCCGGTCAGCATGGTCTCGATTCGTGACCCCAAGAGCCGTTGGGGCAGTTGCTCGCACAAGGGTCAGCTCTCCTTCTCCTGGCGCTTGATCCTGGCCCCGGAGTGGGTGCTGGATTATGTGATCGCCCATGAAGTGGCCCACCTTGTCGAGATGAATCACGGGCCGCGCTTCTGGCGTCTGGTGGACCGGCTTTATCCGGACAGCGTGCGTCCGCGCGAATGGCTGCGTCGGCACGGGACCAGACTGCATCGGTATGGATGAAGCCGCCGCGGTAAGCGGCGCGCCGCCGTAGCTTCTCCTGAACCCGGGCGCGACCCTAGTCGAAATCCTCGGCCAGTGCCGCTCGAACTTCTTCCGGCATCACTGCCATATGCGCGTAGCTCGCATGCTTGAAGCCGATGATGACCTGGGTCCCAGGAACGCAGAACTTTTCAATCTGCTCTCGCGTGAAGGGAAAGTGCACGAACTGCACGGATGAGGCCTTGCCTTGGGCGGTGGTGCGATCGACATCCTGCTCAGGCGCGCCGACCACACTCTCGCCGGCGAATTCGAAAAATGCCGTGTTCTCGACCCCGCCGAGCCGCGCCAGGAAAGTCTGGCGCCGCAACGGATCGTCGATTTCGAACATGATGGTGGCGACCAGCTCGGCACCATTCGGGATCAGAGGATTGTAGGCGGCCAGCTCCCCGGGGATCTGCGCTGCGTCCCCCTTTTCGATATAGAGCATCTCCTGAACCTGGAGCCACATGGTCTCGCGGTTCTCGAAATAGAAGGTGGCGACCGGCCCGACCTCCACGCGCCGGCGTCGTTTCAACTCGAGCACGCGGGCGCGTTCTTGCTTTCGGCGGCGTAGATAGACCGCCGTCGGAAGGATGTCCTCGACCGTGAGCTTGCTGTTTGTCGTCATCCACCCTCTCCTTCCGGCCCGTAGGAGCGCGCCATGAGCTCGATTGGGTGACCGATTCGCTCCATGGCCGGAGCCGGTGCGGCGCCGTCGGAGGCCGCCACGCCCTGGGCCAAGTGCATCGCGGCGAGCGGGCATTCCGAGGCGAGATACCGCTTGCCGCTCTTGGCGGCCTGACGAATCACCGGTTTTCCGACCTTCATCGCGACCTCGAAATTCTTCTTCATCACGCCCCATGAGCCGCCATGGCCGGAGCAACGTTCCATCACCGCCAGTTCGGCGCCGGGGATGAGACGGAGCATCTCGGCGCCCTTTTGACCCATGTTCTGGGCCCGGGCATGGCAGGCGATGTGGAGGGCGACGCCGCCGTCGAGCGCTTTCAAGCCGGGAGCGAGCCCCTCCTTGCGTGCGATATCGACGACATATTCGCTGATATCGAAGGTCGCCTCGGCAAGCCGCTTGACGCCTTCGTTCTTGGGCAGGATCAACGGCCACTCGAATTTCAGCATGAGAGCGCAGGAGGGAATGAGGGCGATGACGTCATGGCCCTTGTCCACCCACACCAGGAGCGCAGCCGAAACCTCTCGCGCCGCGGCGGCCACGGCCGCGATATCTCCGCGCTCAAGCTTGGGCATGCCGCAACAGGCAGGATGAAGGATCTCGGTCTCGACGCCGTTCCTAGCCAGCACGGTCTGTGCCGCTTCGCCGATCTGCGGCTCGTTGTAATTGGCAAAGCAGGTGGCATAGAGCACCGCCTTGCGCCCGAAGGCGGGCGCGGCGCGGTTCACCTGCGGTGGCGATTTCGCCGCTCGGGCGAGCAAGGTGTTGGAGTGGAATTTCGGCAGCTCTGCGCGGCGGTCGATGCCGGCAGTTCTTTCGAGCAACGGGCGGATGAGTGCATTTTCCGTCTTGGACGCCCAGTTGGCGAGCGGTGCGATCAAGGCGCCCAGGCGGCCGTTGCGATCGGTTTCCGCCAGCCGCCGCTCGGTGAAGCCCTGCCCGTTCTTCTTCAACTCTGCCGCCCGGTAGCGCAGCATCAGATGTGGAAAGTCGAGAGCGAATTGGTGCGGGGGCACATAAGGGCATTTCGTCATGAAGCACATGTCGCAGAGTGTGCAGGCATCCACGACTTGCTTGAAATCGGCGCTGGCGACGCCCTCGACCTCTCCGACCTCGCTTGCATCCACCAGATCGAACAGGCGCGGAAAGGAATCACAGAGATTGAAGCAGCGCCGACAGCCATGACAAATGTCGAAGACGCGCCGCATCTCCGCGTCGAGCTTAGCTTCATCGGTGAAGTCCGGATTCTCCCAGTCGAGCGGATGGCGGACTGGGGCCTCGAGGCTGCCTTCTCTCATGGCGAAACACTGCCCAGCTATGGCGACTCAGCCGGCATGTCGGAGAGCCCTGCATCATCCCTGCGGCGCGCTCTCGAAACCACGCGGGGGCGCGCGCACACTGAGGTTGCCCCCGCGCTTCAAGCGCGGGGGCGGCAACCGTCAGGACATGGTATCGAGCGCCTTCTGGAACCGTCCGGCGTGGCTCTTCTCAGCCTTGGCCAGAGTCTCGAACCAGTCGGCGATCTCGTCGAAGCCTTCCTCCCGCGCCGTGCGGGCCATGCCGGGGTACATGTCGGTATATTCGTGGGTCTCGCCGGCGATGGCGGCTTTCAGATTCTGCGGGGTGTTGCCGATGGGCTCGCCGGTCGCTGGATCGCCGACCTCCTCGAGAAACTCGAGATGGCCATGGGCATGGCCGGTCTCGCCCTCGGCGGTCGAGCGGAATACGGCGGCGACGTCGTTGTATCCTTCGACATCGGCCTTCTGCGCAAAATAGAGGTAGCGGCGGTTGGCTTGGCTCTCGCCAGCAAACGCCGCCTTCAGATTATTCTCTGTCTTCGAGCCCTTCAGCATTGCCATTCTCCATCTTCCCTGGGGGTTGCCACGCTCCGGCCGCGGGCGGAAATTCGATACTTTCGGGTCATGCATCAACGAGATGCGACCCCACAAATAGCTTAGACAAATTCTAAACTACGATGCAAGTACTTTAAATCGTTACGACGATTTAATCCGTACAATCACATCGACACGCCGGATAATCGTGCCGCTAGGCGGGGGCGGAAGCTCGACCAGTCGAACTTGCTCTCCAGGAATATCCTCGAGCCGACCCGCCTGCTCATGGAAAAAATGATGATGGTCGGTGGTGTTGGTATCGAAATAGGAGCGGCCTGGCTCGACCACGACCTCGCGCAGGAGCCCGGCATGAGTGAACTGGTGTAGGGTGTTGTAGATGGTCGCGAGGCTGACGCTGATCTCGGCCTCGAGCGCTTCGCCATGCAGTTGCTCGGCGGTGACATGGCGCTGGCCATTCATGAGAAGAATACGCGCCAGCGCCAGCCGCTGGCGGGTCGGGCGGAGACCGGCCTCTCTAAGCCGATCAACGAGCGGGGCATAGGGACGAGAAGACATGCCGCTCATATGGGCTTCGCTCGGACCTGATTAAAGCCCTGAAACATTACGATAAGGGGTATTTTGGAACAACTCAAATCTTCTGGGCGCGCCTATGCCCCGGTCTGAAGCCTCGCCACCAGCTGGGCCACGGTCGGAACGAAGCCATTGGAATAGAAGGGATCGGAGGCGAAGCGGAAGGCGTTGTGACCGGAGAACATGAGCTGCCGCTCCGGATCGGCCGCATGGCTGATAGCCTGCAGGGTCTTCTGGATACAGAAGGAACGCGGATCGGCTTTCTTGCCGGTCGTGCCCGCATCGTTTTGCGCCCAGTTGGAGAAGAGGCAGGCCGAAAGACAGCCCATGCATTCCACCTGGTCGCGATGGATTTCCTCGGCTTTGTCGGGGGTCACGAAAATCAACGTCGAATCGGGCGTGCGCAGAGCCTCTGTGAAGCCCTCCGCGACCCAGCCGTCGGCGCGTGCCTTGTCGGCGGCGGTCAGATAAACGAGCCGGCCGCGCGCACCGACCGGAAACGAGGTGTCGTGCTCGCCCACCGGACTGGGCGCATAGGCGACCTGCCGCTCGGAGCGGCGACGGAGCTCTTCAAGGAAGCTGTTGCGCACGGCCGAAGAGTAGAATCCGGTCGGGCTGAATCGGTTGAGGAAGACGTCGCCTTCCTTGAGCGTCAGGAGCTTGCGCTTCCAGATGTCGGAGATCGGGCTCTCCTGGGTGAGCAGCGGGCGCGTGCCGAACTGGAATGCCATCGGCCCCAATTCCCGGCTGTCGAGCCAGCCTCCCCACTCGTCCAGACGCCAGACGCCGCCGGCCATGAAGATCGGCACCTCGCCCACGCCGAGTGTGCGCATCTCTTCCCGCAGCGCCAACACGCGCGGATAGGGAGATTCCGGCGTGAGCGGATCCTCGCTGTTTGAAAGGCCATTATGGCCGCCGGCGAGCCAGGGATCTTCGTAGACCACGCCGCCCAGCCAGCCGCTGAATTTGTGATAGGCACGCTTCCAGAGTAGACGGAAGGCACGCGCCGAGGAGACGATCGGATAGTAATGGACCTTGTAGCGGACCGCGATTTCGGCGATCCGGTAGGGCATCCCGGCTCCGCAGGTAACGCCGTGGATGAGCCCCTTCGCCCCTTCCAGTATGCCGTGAAGGATGCGCTCGGCCGCTCCCATCTCCCACAGAACGTTCATGTGGATGCGCCCTTCGCCGCCGGCCATGTCATGGGCGATCCGCGCCTGGTTTATGCCGCCCTGAATAGCGAAGGCGACCAGCTCCTCATGGCGCTCGCGTCGGGTGCGCCCGGTGTAGGTTTGCTGGACCAGCCGTCCCTGATTGTCATAGAAATCGGCGTTGACGCCGGAGAAGGTGCCCACGCCCCCGCAAGCCGCCCAGGCGCCGGAGCTTTGGCCGTTGGAGACGGAGATGCCCTTGCCGCCCTCGACCAGCGGCAGCACCTCGCGGCCGGAAATCCTCAAGGTCTTTAGCGGTTGCACGCCGAAGTGTTCCTCCAAACGGGGCTATATAGGCAGCTCGCGCCGAAACGGCGACTCTTTTCCGGAGTTTTCGCTCTCAGGCGAGCGCCGGAATCAGGCGTTCAGGCATATCTGTGATGATCGAGGCCACCCCCGCCTCGAGCAGCGCTGCGGCCCTGGCTGGATCGTTCACGGTGTAGACGATGGCTATGATCCCCATGCCGCGGGCAGCCTCGACCGTCTCCGGGCCGAGTTCCTCATGCCAGGGATTGATCGACTGGCATCCCAGCCGGCGGACCGTCGTCGGCCAGTCCGGCGGAGGAGCCTCGACAAGCAGGCCCCTCGGCAGTTCAGGAGCCGCCGATCGCGCCGCCTCGAGCGCGGCCGGGCTGAAGCTGCTGAGAAGCAGGCCGTGGCCGCGCGGCCAGTTCCGGCGCAGCTCCTGCGCAACCCGCCGCCCCGTTTCGACTTCGCGACCCGTACAGGGCTTGATCTCGATATTCGCGCCCATGCCCAGACGGGACATGAGCGCGATCGCCTCGGACAAAGTGGGGATTGGCTCACCGGCGAAGCGCGGACCCTTCCAGGCGCCGGCATCGAGCCGCTTCAGTTCCGCCGCGCTGTGATCGGCGACATAGCCCGCACCATCGGTCGTCCGTTCCAGCCGTTCGTCATGCATCAAAAGGACCACATTGTCGAAGCTGAGCTTGGCGTCCAGCTCCACCCAGCGGCAGCCGAGCGCGTGGGCGCGCACGATGCCCGCAAGCGTGTTCTCGGGCGCGCTGGCGGCGGCGCCGCGGTGACCGACGATACGGGGAAGGTCGAGCATGGCAGCCGCGCCCCGAGAGGCTTCGCAAGTCTCCCGCCTCGACGGCCTCAGGATCCGGCCGCGCCCGATTCCGCCGCCGCAGGCTCCGAGGCAGCGCGCTTCGACAGATCCTCACCTGTCTTCTGGTCGACGGCCTTCATCGACAGTTTGACCTTGCCGCGATCATCGATCCCCAGAACCTTCACCTTTACCTGGTCTCCGACCTGGACCACGTCGGAAACCTGTTTCACCCGGCTTGGCGCCAACTCGCTGATATGCACGAGCCCATCACGGCTGCCCAGGAAGTTCACGAAGGCGCCGAAATCGACCACCTTCACCACCTTGCCGGAATAAATCTCCCCCACCTCGGGCTCGGCGACGATGTTCCTGATCCAGTCGATCGCCGCCTGCGCGGCGGAGGCGTCGACCGCGGCCACCTTGACCGTGCCGTCATCCTCGATGTCGATCTTGGCCCCGGTGACCTCGACGATCTCGCGGATGACCTTGCCGCCCGAGCCGATGACCTCGCGGATCTTATCCTTAGGGATGTTGATGATGGTGATCCGCGGCGCGTTGCGGCTCACCGCCGCGCGGCTGGTATCGATCACCTTGGCCATCTCGCCCAGAATATGCATCCGCCCCTCCTTGGCCTGCGCCAAGGCCTGGCTCATGATCTCCTCGGTGATCGAGGTGATCTTGATGTCCATCTGCAACGCGGTCACACCCTCGCGGGTGCCGGCCACCTTGAAGTCCATGTCACCGAGATGGTCCTCATCGCCCAGGATGTCCGACAGCACGGCAAACCCCTCATCCTCCTTGATGAGGCCCATGGCGATCCCGGCGACCGGCTTCTTCAGCGGCACGCCTGCGTCCATGAGGGAAAGCGAGGCGCCGCAGACGGTCGCCATCGAGGAGGAGCCGTTCGATTCGGTGATCTCCGAAACTACACGAACTGTGTAGGGGAAATCCTCTCGGCCCGGCAGGAGCGGCCGCACTGCCCGCCATGCGAGCTTTCCGTGACCGATCTCGCGCCGGCCGGGTGAACCGAGCCGGCCCGCCTCGCCCACCGAATAGGGCGGGAAGTTGTAGTGTAGCAGGAAATGTTCGCGATACTCGCCTTCGAGCGCATCGATGATCTGCTCGTCCTCTCCGGTGCCGAGCGTTGTCACGACCAAGGCTTGGGTCTCGCCGCGAGTGAACAGCGCCGAGCCATGCGCGCGCGGCAGCACGCCGATATCGGAGGAAATCGGCCGGACCGAGCGCGTGTCGCGGCCGTCGATGCGGCGGCCGGTCCTGAGAATCGCCCCGCGAACGATCTCACGCTCGAGCTCCTTGAATTCCGCGGTGATGAGTTCGGGCTCGAAGCCCTCCTCGGCCAGACGCTCAAGGGTGCCTGATTTCATTGCGTCGATCCGCGCATATCGCTCCTGCTTGCGGGTGACGCCATAGGCCTCGGCGAGCCCGCCTCCCGCAATCGAATTGAGACGGCCCTTCAAGGCGTCGAGCGCTTCGGGGCGAACAGGCAGCGACCAGGGTTCCTTGGCGCATTGCTCGGCCAATTCGACGATCGCGTCGATCACCGGCTGGAAGGATTTGTGCCCGAACTGCACGGCGCCGAGCATCACCTCCTCGCTCAGCTCCTGCGCCTCCGATTCCACCATCAAAACCCCCTGGACCGTTCCGGCTACGACGAGATCGAGCCGGCTGTTGGCCATCTCGTCCATCTGCGGGTTCAAGACATACTCCCCGCCGATATAGCCGACGCGCGCTGCGCCGATCGGGCCCAGGAACGGAATGCCGGAGAGGGTCAGCGCGGCGGAGGCGCCGATCATCGCGACGATGTCGGGATCGTTCTCAAGATCGTGGCTCAAGGTCGTGCAGATGATCTGGGTTTCGTTGCGGAACCCATCTGCGAAAAGCGGCCGGATCGGTCGGTCGATCAGGCGGGAAGTCAGAACCTCCTTCTCGCTGGGCCTTCCCTCGCGTTTGAAGAAGCCTCCCGGAATCTTGCCAGCGGCGAAGCTCTTTTCTTGATAGTTGACGGTGAGCGGGAAGAAATCGATTCCAGGCTTTGCGTTTTTTTGAGCGACCGCGGTGCACAGCACCGAGGTCTCGCCATAGGTCGCCAGCACGGCGCCGTCGGCCTGACGGGCCAAGCGCCCGGTCTCGAGGATGAGCTTGCGCCCGCCCCAGTCGATCTCCTTGCGGAACATGTCGAACATTTTCTCAAGGGTCCTTTCGCGGTCCTGGCCGGAGTATCTGCGCCGGACCCGCGCAAGGGGCGGGAGACATCCGCCCCTTGCGTCGGCCCGGCAATGGAAGCCGGCGTCCCTCCGGCCTGAAAGGACGCCCGTCCCGTGAAGCGATAGACGATCGGTCGATCCCGGTGCATCCGGGCGCGAAGTTGCGGGCGGGTCAAAGCAAACCCATCGCCCGCTACTTGCGCAGGCCCAGGCGCCGGATCAGCGATTCGTAGCGTTCGTTGTTGGTCTTCCTCAGATAGTCCAGCAGCCTGCGGCGCTGGCCGACCATCATGAGCAGTCCGCGCCGCGAGTGAAAATCCTTGGCGTGATTCTTCAGATGGTCGGTGAGATTGTTGATGCGTTCGCTCAAGATCGCGACCTGCACCTCCGGCGAGCCGGTGTCGCCTGTCTTCGTGGCATATTCCTGAACGAGCACGCGCTTGCGCTCTGCGGTAATCGACATCGCTACCCTTCTTGTCTAAAGGTTGAGCACGCGTACCGGCCTCAGGCTTCCGGCCTGGAAGCGCGTCAGCGCCACCGGTCGGCCGGCACAGGTCGCGAAGACCGTTGCGCCATCCTCCAGCCGCTGCACCCGGGCCAGATCCGATCGCTTGAGCAGCGCGATCGCCTGTCCGCGGCGCAGCCGGTCCGCTTCCTCCCCGCTCAGGGCCAGTGCCGGGATGTCGTCCAGCACGGTCCCGATCGGATGGAGGGCCTCGAAGGCGGCCGCACTATGCCCCAAGGCCACCAGGCGTTCCAGGGAAATCGCCTGCTCTTCCCGGAACGGCCCAATCGCCACCCGACGGAGCGCTGCGACATGGCCAACCGTGCCAAGGCGTCGGGACAGATCGCGTGCGAGGCTGCGCATGTAGGCGCCTTTGCCCGAGGCGACTTCGAAAACGGCATGGTCGGGGTCCGGCAGCTCGAGGAGGCGGAAGGACAATATCTCCACCGGCCGTTTTGCGAGCTCCAGCGCCCCCTCCGTGCGCGCCAACTCATAGGCGCGCCGCCCATCCACCTTGATCGCCGAATAGGCGGGAGGAGCTTGCAGTATCCGGCCCGTGAACTCTGGAAGCTGAGCCTCGATCTCCGCCCGGCTCGGACGGATCGCGCTCTGCGTCGTCACCTTGCCTTCCGCATCGTCGGTTGAACGTTCCTCGCCCCAGCGGATGGTGAAGCGATAGGTCTTCAGCCCATTCATTACATAAGCCACGGTCTTGGTGGCTTCGCCGAAGGCGATCGGCAGCAGGCCGGTCGCCAAGGGATCAAGGGTCCCGCCATGGCCTGCCTTCTCGGCCCCCAGCGCCCGGCGCGCGATCGCCACCGCAGCCGCCGAGCTGAGGCCCGCCGGCTTGTCCACGGCCAGCCAGCCATGGACCGGTTCGCCCTTGCGCCTACGCGCCATTGCTTTTTTCCGGCCCTGCCCCGCCAGCCTCTCCACTGCGCCCGTCCAGATCGCGGGCGACCTTAGGGTCGGAGAGGATGCGTTCGATCACCGCCGCCCGCGCGAAGCTGGTGTCCTGAGCAAAGTCTAGCTTCGGCAGGACGCGCAGCTCGATCTCGCCGGAGAGCTCCCGCTGCAGGAAGCCCGCGGCACGGCGCAGAGCCGACACGATCTTCTGGCCATCGCCGCCGCCGAAGGGAGTGACGAAGGCGGTGGCAGCCCGCAGATCCGGGCTCACACGCACCTCGGTCACGGTGATCGAGACCCCGGTCAGATCGGGATCGTGCAGCCGGCCGGAGCCGATGATGCGCGCCAGGGCATGACGGATCTCTTCGCCGACGCGCAACTGCCGCTGAGACGGCGTTTTCGCTGAGCGGGTCATGCGCGCAAGTCTCCTGCCTCCACGGAATTGCGTGAGAAGGCCGCCGATGCAACAGTCCGGGCAGGCGAGAAGGAGCCACCAGGCGCCATCCGAATTGACGGGACAAGCCACCGCAACAAGGTGCTTCCGAACATCTTCACTCAACCCTTAGGCCCGCACAGATCAGCGACGGCATCCTCTCCCTGTCCGGGAGGCGGGGCTGAGCAAGAAGGTTCAACTTCCGACTTCCGAGCCTACAGCGCGCGCGCGACGTGCTCGACCTCGAAGCACTCGATCTGATCGCCTTGCTGAATGTCGCTGTAATTCTCGAAGGCCATGCCGCATTCCATGCCGGCCTTCACCTCGCGCACCTCGTCCTTGAAGCGCTTCAGCGTTTTCAGCGCACCCTCGTGGATGACCACATTGTCGCGCAAAAGACGAACCTTGGCGCCCCGCTTGACGGTGCCCTCGGTTACATAGCAGCCGGCGACCTTCCCCACCTTGCTGATGGTGAATATCTCGCGAATCTCGGCATAGCCGAGAAACCGCTCGCGCAAGGTTGGCGCGAGCAGGCCGGATAGCAGCGACTTCACATCATCGATGACGTTGTAGATGATCGAGTAGTAGCGGATGTCGATACCATCGCGTCTGGCCAGCTCACGCGCCTGCGGATTGGCGCGGACATTGAAGCCGATGACGATGGCCTCGGAAGCCTTGGCCAAAGTGATGTCGGACTCGTTGATCGCGCCGACCGCCGAATGGAGCACGCGCACCGCGACCTCGGCAGTCGAGAGCTTGCTCAAGGAATTGACGATCGCCTCCAGCGATCCCTGCACGTCCGATTTGACGACGACAGGCAGCTCCCTGGCCTCGCCGGCCGCGATCTTCGAGAACATTTCATCGAGCGTGCCGCGCGCGATCAGCTTGGCCTGAGCCTCGCGGCTGCGCCGCTGGCGGAACTCGGCGATCTCCCGCGCGCGCCCTTCGCTGTCGAGCACAACGAAGTCGTCGCCGGCAAGCGGCGTGCCTTGCAAACCCAGTACCTCGACCGGGACGGAGGGCCCCACCTGCTCGACCATCTCCCCCCGCTCGTTGACGAGCGCGCGCGCGCGGCCCCATTGGCCGCCGGTGACGAAGATATCGCCCATTTTCAGCGTGCCGCGCTGAACCAGAACCGTCGCGACCGAGCCGCGGCCGCGCTCCAGCTTGGCCTCGATCACCACGCCCTCGGCCAAACGGGCGGGATTAGCCTTGAGATCCAGCACCTCCGCCTGCAACAGGATCGCCTCGATAAGGCCCTCGAGATTCTGGCGGGTCTTCGCCGAGACCTCGACCACCTGGACATCGCCGCCCATCTCCTCGGGGACCAGCTCGTGGCTCAAGAGCTCGTTCTTGACGCGGCTCGGGTTGGCGTCCGGCAGATCGATCTTGTTGATGGCGACGATGATCGGCACCGACGCAGCCTTGGCATGGCGGATCGCCTCCACCGTCTGCGGCATGATGCCGTCATTTGCCGCAACCACCAACACGACGATGTCGGTCACATTGGCGCCGCGGGCGCGCATTTCGGAGAAGGCCGCATGGCCGGGCGTATCGATGAAGGTGATCTTGGCGCCCGAGCCGACCGTGACCTGGTAGGCCCCGATATGCTGGGTGATGCCTCCAGCCTCGTGCGCGGCAACGTCGGTCTGTCGAAGTGCGTCGAGAAGCGAGGTCTTGCCGTGGTCGACATGTCCCATCACCGTCACGACCGGCGGGCGCGGCTGCAGCCTCTCGGCCTCGTCCGCCTCTCCGCGCAGACCGATCTCGACATCCGATTCTGCTACGCGCTTGGCCTTGTGGCCGAACTCACCGACGATCAACTCCGCGGTGTCGCCGTCCACGAGCTGGTTGATCGTGGCCATCACGCCCATGCGCATCAGCGCCTTGATGACATCGGCGCCACGGGCGGCCATGCGGTTGGCCAGCTCCTGCACGGTGATGGTTTCGGGAATGACGACATCGCGGACGATCTTCTGCGGCTCGGCGCGAAGCTGTGCCAGACGCTGCTTCTCGCGCTCGCGGGCGCGGCGCACCGAAGCGAGGCTGCGCACCCGCTCTTGCGCGTCCTCGTCCAACGCCTGGCTGATGGTCAGCTTGCCGGTGCGCCGCCGCGGCTCCTCGCGCCGGGCGGTGGGTTGCGGCTTGAGGGCGGCGGGGCGTCCCGCACGCTTCTCGCGCGGTTGAACCTCCTCTTCCTCCACTTCGGCCGCGCGCACGCGCGCCGGCGCCGCTGGCAGGGCGGCAGCTGGCTCAGTCCGGGAACTGCGCCGCCGGCCATCCTCCTCGGCGAGCCGGCGCGCCTCCGCCTCGGCGAGCCGGCGCGACTCCTCGGCCTTCAAGGCGGCTTCGGCCTCGGCGCGTGCCTTGGCCTCCTCCTCGGCGCGGGCGCGCACCTCCTGTTCCAGGGACCGGCGCTGATCCTCGCTTTGCTTGGCCTCTTCCAGCGCTTTCAGGCGCACCGCCCGCTCGCTCGCGGTGAGATTGGCGTGGCGATCTTCCTCGACCAGGACTCCGCCCTCGCGCTCGGCCGACTGCGGCTGGCTTCCCGGACCGAAACTGCGCTTTCGCTTGACCTCCACGGTCACGGTCTTGGTGCGACCATGGGGAAAGCTCTGTCGAACCTGGCCGGTCTCGACTGTTTTCTTCAATTCGAGACGGCCCGAGCGGGCGAGATTCAGGGGCCGTTTGCGTTCCTGTTCGTTCGTCGTCATGTCAGGCGATCAATCCCGTCCGCTTCGGTTCTGCGTTCCTCGAAACCCGGCGAGCCTAGCGCAGTCCCGCGCCAAGCGGTCTGCAATGCCGCCCCGCAGCACAGCCACATGCGCAAGCCGGTCGCGGCCGAAAATCTCGGCCAGCTCGGCGGCCGTGAACAGCGCCACCACCGTGATGGCTCCAGGCCCGGCCATCACCTTGGCGCGCTGGTCGGGCGAGCCATCCGCAGCCTGCAACACGAGCGCAACCCGCCCGCGCTCCAGCGCCGCTTTCACCTTTTCGAACCCCGACACCGCCTGGCCAGCCCGGCGCGCCAAGCCCACAAGCTCGAGGCAGCGCCGCGCCAAGAGCGCGGCGATCCGGTCGGCGAGGTCGGGCGGAACCGCGATCTCGGCTCCAAGGGCGCGTGCCGGGAGCCGTTTGGTTACGGCGCGCTCCACTATACCGCGTTGGGCGGCGATCCACAAACCCCGGCCTGGCAGCCTCTCCTCGATATCGGGCACGAGAACCCCATCGGGGCCAACCACCAGGCGGACCATCGCTTCCTTGCCCAATCGCTGGCGCGTGACCGCGCAGCAGCGCACCGCTCGGCGCTCCTCGGTTGGGGCACCGGTCGTGCCCGGGAGCGTTGCCATCTCGGCCAACATCACCCTGCCGCCTGCGCCTCCTTGACCGCTGCCGCGTCGTCCCCTTCGAACCAGTGAGCGCGGGCCGCCATGATGATGGCGTTGGCGTCCTCGGGCTCAAGCGCATCCGATCCGACGATCTCGATCAATTCATCGGAGGCCAGATCGGCAAGATCGTCGAGGCTCTTGATCCCTGCCTCGCCGAGCTTGACCATCATCGCGGGCGTAAGCCCGTCTATCGCGGCCAACTCGTCGGCGACGCCAATTTCGCGCCGTCGCTGATCCAGCTCCTCGTTCTGACGGGCAAGAAACGCCTGCGCCCGCTCGCTCAATTCGCGAGCCACGTCCTCATCGAACCCCTCGATCTTGGCCAGCTCCTCGAGCGGGACGTAGGCGATCTCCTCGATGCTGCCAAACCCCTCCGTCACCAGGAGATGCGCGATCACATCATCCACGTCGAGGGCGTCCACGAACATCTTCGAGCGCGTGCGAAACTCCTCCTGCCGGCGCTCGGACTCTTCGGCCTCGGTCAGTATGTCGATGTCCCAACCGGTCAGGATCGAGGCGAGACGCACATTCTGACCACGCCGGCCAATGGCGAGGCTCAGCTGGTCGTCCGGGACGACCACCTCCATCCGATGCACATCCTCGTCGAGCACAACCTTGCTGACCTCGGCGGGAGCCAGCGCATTGACCACGAAGGTCGCCGGATCTCCGGACCAGGGAATGATATCGATCTTCTCGCCCTGCAGCTCGCCGACAACCGCCTGGACCCGGCTGCCGCGCATGCCCACGCAGGCGCCGACCGGATCGATCGAGGAATCGTTGGAGACGACCGCGATCTTTGCACGGCTGCCGGGATCGCGCGCAACGGCGCGGATCTCGACGATGCCATCATAGATCTCTGGCACCTCCTGGGCGAACAGCTTGGCCATGAAGTCGGGATGGGTGCGGGAGAGGAAAATCTGCGGGCCACGCGGCTCCTCTCGTACATCATAGATCAGCGCGCGAACGCGGTCGCCGACACGGAAGGTTTCGCGCGGCAGGAGCTCGTCGCGCCGCAGCATCGCCTCGGCCCGACCGAGATCGACGGTGACGTTCCCGAACTCCACGCGTTTGACCAGGCCGTTGACGATCTCGCTCTTGCGGTCCTTGTACTCCTCGAACTGGCGCTTGCGCTCAGCCTCGCGCACCTTCTGCACGATCACCTGCTTGGCGGTCTGTGCGGCGATGCGGCCAAAGTCGATCGGCGGCAGCTCTTCGATCAGGAAGTCGCCGACAGACAGACCCTTTGCGCGCGGGTCGGTCGGTGGGATCTGGGTGAACTCGTTCTCGATCGGCTCGGCGACCTGCCGGTATCGCGCAAGACGGATGTCGCCGGTCTTGCGGTCGATGGCCGCGCGGATATCGTGCTCGTGACCATATTTGGAGCGACCCGCCTTCTGGATCGCCTGCTCCATCGCCTCCAGCACCTCGTCGCGCTCGATGCCTTTTTCGCGGGCAACCGCATCGGCTACCTGCAAGAGCTCCAGGCGCGGAACCGCCATGCTCGCTTCCATCTTCCCTCTACTCCTTTGCGCGGCGGGCTTTCATCGCCTCGGCCGCCAGCAGTTCATCGTTCAAGACCAGTTTGGCGCGGCGGATCCGACCAATCGGCAGCCTCACCTCGCGCTCAAGCCCCGACATGCGGATCTCGTCTCCCACGACCCCAAGCAGACGCCCCTTGAAACGCCGCTGCCCTTCGATCGGCTCGGCAAGCTCCACCAATGCCTCAAGGCCCGCGAAACGCTCGAAGTCGGCGCGCCGGGTCAATGGCCGGTCGATGCCGGGCGATGAGACTTCGAGGGTGTAGGCGCCCTCGATCGGATCTTCGACGTCAAGCACGGCCGAAAGCGCACGGCTCACCTCGGTGCAATCGTCGAGCGAGAGCGGCCCCTGGTCCTGGCGCTCCACCATCACCTGCAGTCGCGGGACGCGGCCAGGTGATATCAGCACGCGAACAAGACCATAGCCCATGGCCTCGACCGTGGGCTCAACAAGCTCGGCAATGCGCATCAGACGAGTGTCAGACCTCTGGCTTGTGCCAATCCTGTGGATCAAACACCGGCTCCAATAAAAAAGTGGGCCGTTTGGCCCACTTTTTGTTCGAGCCGGTCAACAGCCGGCCCTATCGGTTGGCTGAAATATAATGATTTCCGGAGCGATCGCAACCCCTCATCGGTTTGCTCACCGGGTCCGCCTGCGGAATCTTAGATATACCGGGCGCCGGCCGGCTTTCAGCGCCTTGGCTTCATAGCGCGTTGCCGGCCAATCCTCGGGTGGTTGGCGCCAGTCGACCGGACCTTGCGCCAACCATTCGAAATGCGGGCATCGATGGATCTGCTCCAGCGTCCAGGCGACATAGGCCGGATCGTCGCTGGCGATCCTCAGCTCGGCGCCGTCGCCCAGGATGCGCGCAAGCTCGGCCAGATTTCCCCTTGTCAAAAACCGTCGGCGTGCATGGCGCGCTTTCGGCCAGGGATCTGGAAAGAGCAGAAACGCCCGGCCGATGCTTCGATCGGGCAAGGCCGAAAGCAGCGGCCGGGCATCGCCCGGATAAATACGCACATTGCCGATTGCGCGGCGGGTCAAATGCCCGAGCAGACTGGCGACGCCGTTGACGAAAAATTCCGCTCCGATCAAGCCGATCCCGGGATGTTCTTTCGCCTGGGCGGCCAGATGCTCGCCGCCGCCGAAACCGATCTCGAGCCAGACCTCCCTGGTCGGCGGCCCGAACAAGGCGGCCAGATCAAGCAGCCCGCCGCTCTCCGGCAGCGCGATCTCGAGCTTCGGAAGCATGGTCGAGAGCAGCTCCTGCTGGCCAGCCCGCAGACGCCGGCCACGCCGCCGGCCGTAGAGAGTGAGGCGTCGGCCGGCTTGGGGATCGGCCATTGGATGAAAGACTCGGGCGCTTAGACGGCCCGCAGCAGCGGCTCGACCAGATCCAGCCTTTCCCATGAGAATCCGCCATCGGGTTCAGGCGCCCGCCCGAAATGGCCATAGGCCGCGGTGCGCGCGTAGATCGGCCGGTTGAGGCGCAGATGCTCGCGAATGCCCCGTGGGGACAGGTCGACAAGCTGGGGCAGGATGGAGGCGAGCTTCTCCTCCGCCACGCGCCCCGTGCCATGGGTTTCGACATAGACGGACAGCGGCTTGGAAACGCCGATCGCATAGGAGACCTGGATGGTGCAGCGATCGGCCAAGCCTGCCGCCACTATATTTTTGGCGAGATATCGGCAGGCATAGGCGGCCGAACGATCGACCTTGGTCGGGTCCTTGCCCGAGAACGCGCCGCCGCCATGTGGGGCGGCGCCGCCATAGGTGTCGACGATGATCTTGCGCCCGGTGAGGCCGGTGTCGCCGTCGGGACCGCCGATGACGAAGCGGCCGGTCGGATTCACATAGAACTCGTCCTCGGGGCACATCCAGCCCTCGGGCAGGATGTTGACCACGTGCGGGCGCACGATTTCCCGAACCTCGTCCTGACCAAGCTCGGGCGCATGCTGAGTGGAGACCACGATCGAGGTCGATTTTACCGGCCGACCGTCCTCGTAAAGCAGCGTCACTTGGCTCTTGGCGTCGGGGCCGAGGCCAGGTTCGGCCCCGGAATGGCGCGCCTCGGCGAGCGATCGCAGGATGGCGTGAGCGTAGTGCAGCGGCGCCGGCATCAAGGCATCGGTCTCGCGGCAGGCATAGCCGAACATGATGCCCTGATCGCCCGCGCCCTCATCCTTGTTGCCGAGGGCGTCGACGCCGCGGGCGATATCGGCAGACTGGGCGTGAATGTGGGTCTCGACCTTGGCCGTTTTCCAGTGGAACCCGCTCTGTTCATAGCCGACATCCTTGATCGCCGCGCGAGCAACCTGTTCCAGCATCTCGCCGGTGACCGAGGCAGGGCCGCGCACCTCGCCGGCCAGAACTACGAGGTTGGTGGTGCAGAGGGTCTCCACCGCGACTCGCGAATGCGGATCGGCAGTCAGATAGGTGTCGACGATGGCATCCGAGATGCGGTCGCAGATCTTGTCAGGATGGCCTTCTGCAACGGATTCAGAGGTGAAGAGATAGCGGCGTGAAGGCATGCTTTACGAGCCCCCGATCGGGTGCGGCCGTTCGATTCGGCGATGAAGTTGCGGCGAATCCCGTACAAAAGACGAGGCTTGTTGCAACGAACCGGTCCCGCCGTCAAGCACCTTGGAGGGCCGGGCGCCGGATCAATGCCCGGTGGCGCTCGCCAGCGACTTGGTCAGCTCGAACAGGCGCTTGCGGATTGCCGGATTGCCGATGCGGTAATAGGCGCGCACCAGCTCTAGGGTCTCGCGCTTGACCATTGGATCGGGCCCGATCGGCCCAACCCGCGCCTCGCCAAGCCCCTTGATGCGCGAGGGCGTGCGCGCGGCCGTGTCGGGCGACATTTCCTCGAAGAAATAGGAAACCGGCACATCGAGCACCCGCGCAAGGTCGAACAAGCGGCTGGACCCGATCCGATTGGCGCCGCGCTCATATTTCTGGACCTGCTGAAAGGTCAGCCCGATCGCCTCGCCCAGCTTTTCCTGGCTCATGCCGAGGAGCGTCCGTCGCAGACGCACGCGGCTGCCGACATGCACGTCAATCGGATTCGGCTTGCCGAAGGACAGAGTGTCCTCGGCGGCACGGCGGCGACCACGGGGCATGCTTGGACCGTCCCTTGGTGATGGCAAGCGAGGCAGGAGGTCGTTTCTAGACATACGGCCGTATGCGGTCAATCTCGTTTCCGCCGCAGTCTGCTGCGGATGCGCTCAACTTCGCTTACAGCCGCCGGCCGGCGAAGCCGATCGCCAAAAGAAGCAGGGACAGGAACCCGGCCACCCCGTCGCCGAAGCGTGCGTAAGGGGTTGGCGTCAGTGCGCGCGGCAGCGAGGTGTCGATCACGCCCTCGCTCCCAAGCTCCAGCTCGGCCAGCACGCGCCCATAGGGATCTACAACGCCGGAGATGCCGGTATTCGCCACCCGCACCATTGGCAGCCCCTCCTCCACGGCACGCAGGCGCGCGCTGGCAAAGTGCTGGTATGGCCCGGTCGAGAGGCCGAACCACGCGTCGTTGGTGAGGTTCAACAGCCATTCGGGTCGCCGATCCGGGTTGGTGACGGCGCCCGGGAAGATGACCTCGTAACAGATCAGCGGACTGACCGGGGGCAGGCCCGGCAGATCGACCGTAACGGGGCCGGGACCAGGCGTGAAATCGCTTTCGCCCGGAGCGATGCGATTGACCCCGGGGATCCATCGAACGGGCACATACTCGCCGAACGGCACCAGATGGAACTTGTCGAAGCTGGCGCGCACCATCCCCGAGGAATCGAGCGCGACCATGCCATTGTGCCAGGCTTCGTCCCCAGCACTCTGGGTCACGCGGGGAATCCCCGTAATCAGCAGCCCCCCGGGCGGGACCGCCCGGGCCAAGGCATCGGCCAGACCGGGATGACGCTCAAGGGCGAACGGAACCGCCGTCTCCGGCCAGATCACATGCGTAACGGTTCCGGCGCCATCGCCTCCAAGGCTCATCCGCATCAGCTTCAGCAGATGGTCTCTGGCCAAATCGGCACTCCACTTCGTGCTTTGCGGGATATTCGGCTGCACCAGTCGAAGCCGTGCCCCTTCCACCATTTCAGAACCGGCGCTCGCCAAGCGGTCGGATCCGTAAAGGAAGCAAAAGGCGACAATGGCGAAACAGATCGGCAAAGCGAGAAGCCGGATCCGCCGATCGGCAACGGCATCGGCCGCGACCGCAAGGCCGCCGAATACAAGAAGCGCAAGCAGGCTGAGGCCCCAGGTGCCGGTCAGTGCCGCAACCTGCAAGATCCGATCGGAGAACAGCCAGGCCGAGCCGAGCAGATTCCATGAAAAGCCGGTGAAGACCCAGCTGCGCAACCACTCGCCGACGACCCAGAACGCGGCAAGCGAAAGCAGGATCGCAAAAGAGCGCCGACCCGCCAACCAGCGCGCCGCCGCCGCCGCCAGGCCGATGAACAACGCCAGAATGACGGCAAGTCCGCCGACGAAGAGAGGGATCAACCAGCCATGCCGCCATGGGTCGATCAAAAGCGCGTGGGAAATCCAATACAGGCCGACCAGATGATGACCGAACCCGAAGGCAAAGCCGCTAAAGCCGGCCCGCGCCGGACCAGGCGTCCCGCCGATCAGCCAGACCAGCATCGGCACTGCCAGGAAAAGCACCGGAAGTATGTAGAGCGGCGGCAGGGCGAGGGCCGCAAGCGCTCCCGAGCCAAAGGCCAAGATCAGGCCCGCCCTGGTCCCACCCAGGCCTCGTAGACGCGCGCAGAACGATTCGTTGCGTCGACCGGCCGGATCGGCCGCGCCCCCGCCCGCCGCGGCCTCGGTCATTCCGCCGCCTCGGGGGTAGGCAGGTTCTTTACCTTCAGCCGCTTGATCCGACGCGAATCGGCATCGACGATCTCGAAGGCGAGGCCAGACGGATGCTTCACTACCTCGCCGCGCTTGGGAATGCGCCCGGCCAGCGAGAAGACCAGCCCACCAAGAGTATCGATATCGTCCTCGCGTTCGGCTTCGGAGAACACCGGCCCGATTCGCTTCTCGAACTCCTCGATCGTCGCACGGGCATCGGCCAGAACGGTTCCGTCCGGCCGTTGTACAAGTTTCGGCTGCTCCTGCACGTCATGCTCGTCCTCGATCTCGCCGACGATCTCCTCAACCACGTCCTCGATGGTGAGAAGACCGTCGATGCCGCCGAACTCATCCACCACCAACGCCATGTGAACCCGTTTCAAGCGCATTTCCAGAAGCAGGTCGAGCAGCCTCGCGGAGGGGGCGACGAACAGGACCTCACGGAGCATCTTCGTGATCTCGAACGGCTCGGCGCGGCGCGCAAGATGGACCAGCACGTCCTTCATGTGAACCATGCCGATCACGCCGTCGAGCGTCTCTCGATAGACCGGCAGGCGCGAGTGCCCCTCCTCGACAAGCAGATTGACCAAGGCATCAAGGCTGATGTCGGCGGGCGCGGCCACGATGTCGGCACGCGGCACCATCACATCGTCCGCGGTGCGGCCGCGCAGCTTAAGGATGTTGAGGAGAAGGATGCGCTCCTCGGCCGAAATCGGTTCTTCGGGCTCCTCGACCTCGCCTTCCTCGATCAGCTCCTCTATCGCCTCGGCGAGCGAGGCGTCGCCACGCCTGCGCACGAATCGTGCGAACCAGTTCCTGAGCAGCCGGAAGGAAGGACTTCCATCCTCCTCCTCCCGGCCGGATCGCTCGGCTGCGTTCATTGTCGTCCCGGGCACGAAGGGGGCCGCAGAGGAGCGTAGGGATCGGAAATCCCGAGCCCGGCCAGCACCCTCACCTCCACGCCTTCCATCCGCCGCGCCTCTGCCGGCTTTTCGTGATCATAACCCAAGAGGTGTAGCACACCATGGACCACCAGATGGCTCAAATGGTCCCCGACCGGCTTTCGAGCGGCCTTGGCCTCCCGTGCAATCGTCTCGAAGGCGAGAATGACATCGCCAAGGAGAAGCCGGCCGCCGGGACCGGCCGCCTTCGAGGGGAAGGACAGAATGTTGGTGGCCTGGTTTCTGCCTCGCCAGCGGCGGTTCAGCTCCCGCACCTCGCCATCCCCGGCAAGCACGATGGTCAAATCCGCAGGCGCGCCGCACCTCGGCGCATCGCTCGCCAGGACTGCCCTCGCGGCCTGGCGCGCCCGTTCCACCGGCCGCAACCCGGCGACACGCCAGAGCGGCGAGCGAACAAGGATCGCCACACGCGAACCGGTACGACCACCTTGTCTCATCGCGCGGGCTGGCCTTGGTCCGCTCACTCTGGCGGCACGCCTCGGCTCTGTTTGGCCGGACGGCGCTCCCGCCTTTCATAGGCCTGAACCATGCGGGTGACCAAGGGATGGCGCACCACGTCGGCCTCGGTGAAACGGATGGTGGCGATGCCCTCGACACCATCGAGCGTTTCGGCCGCGTCGGTGAGGCCCGATCGCGTCCCGGCGGGCAGGTCGACCTGGGTAAGATCGCCGGTGACCACCATCCGGGAATTCTCTCCAAGACGGGTCAGGAACATCTTCATTTGGACGGGCGTCGTATTCTGAGCCTCGTCAAGGATTATGAAGCAATTGGAGAGGGTGCGCCCGCGCATGAAGGCCAGCGGCGCAACCTCGATATCCCCGCTCTGCAACCGGTTCATCACCTGGTCGCCGGGAAGCATGTCGTGGAGGGCGTCGTAGAGGGGCCGCAGATAGGGGTCCACCTTCTCCCTGAGATCGCCCGGCAGGAAGCCGAGCCGCTCACCGGCCTCCACCGCGGGCCGGGACAGAACGATGCGGTCGATGCGCCCCCGCAGCATCATCGTCAGCGCCATCGCCACGGCCAGGTAGGTCTTGCCCGTGCCGGCCGGGCCGATGCCGAAGACCAGATCCTGGTCTTGCATCGCGCGCACATAGGCGGCCTGCGCCGGCGAGCGGGGCGTGACCAGTCGCTTGCGGGTGCGCAGCGCCAGATCCTCGCTGGCCAAATCGCCGGCGGGCGCCGGCCCGTCCTGCCTCGGCTCGGCATCGCGCGCGAGGCGGATGGCCGCGTCGATTTCATGCTGATCGACATCGAGGCCACGCTTCAGCCTGTCGTAAAGAGCGGTCAGCGCGGCGCGGGCGATATCGACCGCCCGGGCCGGCCCCGATATTGCGAGCCGGTTGCCGCGCGTGGCCATGGATACGCCCAGCTGCGCCTCGATACGCGCCAGGTTGCGATCATGTTCACCATAGAGGGAGGGCAGCAGGCGATTATCCTCGAATTGTAGCTGTACAGGCGGCGGCAGAGCTCGCTCGGGCACGGAATTCAATGGGCCATCCTCGCTTCGTGAACGATGGGCACCTGCCGAGGCAGGTTCGGCTCGACCAACCGCCCGGAAAGGCTGTGCGGCTCGATTCCCTCGACCGCCACCTTGGCGATGCGCCCGATAAGATCGGCCGGCGCGCAAGCATGAACAGCCTGAAGCCAGGGCGAACGGCCGGCGAGCTGGCCCGCATGACGGCCGGGGCGCTCGAACAATACCGACACGATCCGGCCCAGCATGCTTCGATTGAATCTCTCTTGCTGGCCCGCGAGCAGCTTTTGCAGAAGCTCCAGCCGCTCGGCCTTGACCTCCTCTGGCACCTGGTTTGGCATGGCGGCCGCCGGGGTTCCCGGTCGGGCGCAGTATTTGAAGGCATATGCCTGGGCGAAGCCGGCCTCCTCCGCCAAGGCCAGGGTGGCCGAGAAATCGGCGGCGTTCTCTCCGGGGAACCCGACGATGAAATCGGTGGAGAGGGCGATATCCGGGCGCGCCCGGCGCAGGAGGGCGATCTTGTCCAGATAGTCCTCTGCGCTGTGCTGGCGGTTCATGGCGGCGAGGATCGAATCCGAGCCGGACTGCACCGGCAGATGCAGGAAGGGCATCAGCTGGGCCACCTCGCCATGGGCGGCGATCAGCTCTTCATCAAGGTCGCGGGGATGGGACGTAGTATAGCGGATGCGCTCCAACCCCTCGATCCCCGCGGCTGCACGAATCAGCCGTGCCAGGCTCCATTTCCCTCCCCGGGGCCCCTCTCCGCGATAAGCGTTCACATTCTGCCCGAGAAACGTGATTTCGGCCGCACCCGCGGCGACCAGCCGACGGGCCTCGCCAAGAATATCCCCCACCGGTCGCGAATACTCCGCTCCGCGCGTGTAAGGAACGACGCAGAAGGTGCAGAACTTGTCGCATCCCTCCTGCACCGACAGGAAGGCGCTGGCCCCCGGCGGAGTGGAGGCTTCCGGCAAGAAGTCGAATTTGGCCTCGACCGGAAAGTCGGTGTCGATTGCCTGCCCGCCGGCGCGCGCCACCTTGGCCACCAACTCCGGCAGGCGATGATAGGCCTGCGGTCCGACTACGAGGTCGACCTGGGGGGCGCGAGCCAGGATCTCGGCTCCCTCGGCCTGGGCAACGCAGCCGGCAACGGCCAGAATCATTCGCCCACCGGCCTCCTTGCGGGCCGATTTGAGAGTTTTCAGCCGGCCCAGCTCCGAAAACACCTTTTCCGTGGCCTTTTCCCTGATATGGCAGGTATTCAGGATGACCATGTCGGCGCCCTCGGGGGTCTCAGCCATGGCATAGCCGAGTGGCGTCAAAAGATCTGCCATGCGCGCAGAATCATAGACATTCATCTGGCAGCCATAGGTCTTGATGTAGAGGCGCTTCACCGACTTGCTTTCCCGACTTCTCGATCCAGGGGTGCGGTCCACCTGCCGATCGCACCCTAGCGGGCGGCGCGTGGGCGTCAAGCCCGCCCTTTCACAGGGACGCCACGCTCGAGACGGCCATGTCCGGCTGTCCCGAAGCACCGGTCGCCGCCGCAGAGGATTGGCGTTGCGGTCGGCCGACGAGGAGGCTCGCCATCCCTTCCGAGATGGTGCGCCAGCAATGCTCCGCCAGGGCCTTGCGATTGGCGAACCCATCGATCGTGACAGGCTCATGGAAGATCACCTCGACGGTCAGCACGCCCATGCCCAGCATGCGCCAAAGGTGGGAAGCGAGCGCCATCTGGCCATACCAGGCAAAGAACGGTCGGAAACTGCGTCCCATCGGCATGCCGTCGAGACGGGTATAGGCGAGTGAAACCGGCTGAACTTGCACCGGCTCACCCTCGATCCGCCGTTCCGCAACGCTGAAGAGCGCACTGCGGAACGGCAGTAACCTGTTGCCGTCGTTGCTGGTTCCCTCCGGAAACAGGATCAGAACATCACCCTCCAGAAGGCGCTTCTCGATCTCGTCTTTATGCTCGCGCGCCTTGGAGGAGCGGCGCTCGATGAATACCGAGCGCTGCAACTTGGCAAGCCAGCCAAAAAAGGGCCATCCGGCGATCTCCGCCTTGGCCACGAACGAGCCGGCGATAAGGCTGCCCAGCACCTCGATATCGAGATAAGAGCTGTGATTTGCGATCAGCAGGAGCGGGCGCACCGGCGCAAGGCTCCCGCGCACTGCCACGCGGATGCCGAGAATGCGGCAGACCAGCCGGTGATAGTCACGCGGCAGACGCCGCGCCGCGCCAAGCTTGAAGGCAACCAGCATTGCCTGGATAGGCAGCAACGGCACGGTCACCGACAGGTAGGCGAGCATTCTCACTAAGGCGCGCGCGGGCGAACCCATGAAGCAGCAGCCCTCAAGCCTCCTCGAACCGCGACGCGCCGTCCTCGCGTGTGTAGTGACGATAGTACTTGTCCGTCACCAGATCGGTCTTCACGACTACGCAGACATCGGTCGTGTGGAACTGATGATCGACGACCGCGCCATCGCCCACGAATCCCCCCAGTCGCAGATAGCCCTTGATCAGGGGCGGCAGCGCCGCCAGCGCAAGCCGCGCATCCACGGCCGAGGGGGGTAGAAGGCGCATCTCCTCGTATCGGTGAGCCACCGCCCGCGGGCGCAGATGCTCGGGCGCTAGATGGTTATGAGCCAGATAGGAGAGCGGGAGGGCCACGGCTTTCGGATCGGTCCCCTTGAGGCTGGCGCACCCGAACATCAGGCCGATCTCATGATGCTGGACATATTCGGCGATGCCGCGCCAGAGCAGCTGCATGGTGGGACGATTGCGGTAACGGGCATCGACGCAAGAGCGACCCAGCTCAAGAATCTCGCCCGGCAAGGCCAGGAGCCGGTCAATTACATATTCGTCGGCGGTGTAGAAACGCCCGCAGCGCGCCGCCCCCTCGCGGCGCAGCAGGCGATAGGTAGCGACGACGCTACCCGTCCCTAGGCCGTGATCGATCACGATGAGATGATCGCAATACGGATCGAAGGTGTCGAAATCGCGCCGGGTACGGGCCATCTCGTCTGTCGGCCTGGCCGACATCTCCTCGTAGAAGATGCGATAGCGCAGCGCCTGCGCCGCCTCCACCTCGGCCGCGCTTTCCGCAAGCCTTATCTCCATCTCACCGGCGTTGACGTGAACCGCCGCGCGATCCTGGTAAGCCGTCAAAGCCATCTCAAGTCACTCCCCCATGCCCCGCGCCCCGCCGTATGTTTCTCAGCTCCCCGTCTTTTCACCGCGCGCGCGTCGCGGCACGCCATAGAGCTCGAGCCGATGGTCGACCAGCTCGAACCCCAACTCCTGGGCCACCCGTCTCTGCAGCTTTTCGATGTCCTCGTTGCGGAACTCGATGATTTCCCCGGTGTGAAGATTTATAAGATGATCGTGATGGGTTTCCGGCGCTTCCTCATAGCGCGCGCGCCCGTCGCGGAAATCATGTCGCTCGAGAATGCTGGCCTCCTCAAACAGCCGGACTGTTCGATAGACGGTGGCGATCGAGATGCGCGGGTCGATTTCCGTGGCGCGACGATAGACCTGCTCAACATCCGGATGGTCCACCGCGTCCGAGAGCACGCGGGCGATCACCCGCCGCTGCTCAGTCATTTTGAGCCCCTTGTCGATGCAGAGCTTCTCGATTCGAGACGGCATGCGGCCAGGTGGCGGCGTTCTCCTAACCTTTCGGGTGAGTATAGACCAAAGCGCAGGCGGGACCTAGGCAAAGCGGCCGCGACCTCTCGAGCCCTTGGTCTCCTAGCGCCGAGGCCGCGAACGGGTGCCGAGGCCGATTTCCTTGGCCAAGCGGCTGCGTTGCTTGGCGTAATTGGGAGCGACCATGGGATAATCCGCGGGAAGGCCCCAGCGCTCTCTATACTGTTCGGGTGTCATATTGTAAGCGGTCTTGAGATGCCGCTTCAGCATCTTGAGGCGCTTGCCATCCTCCAGGCAGACTAGGTAGTCGGCTGTCACCGACTTGCGAATCTGCACGGCCGGGACGGGGCGATCCACCGGTTCGGCGATCGCGGGGCCAATATTGGCCAAGGTCCGATAGACGCTTTGAATGAGGCCGGGCAGTTCAGCCAGGGGCACGGTGTTGTTCGCCACATGCGCAGAAACAATATCTGTGGTCAGCGACAAAAGCTCGCTCAATTTTGTCTGGTCGGCCATCCCGCCGCAAGTCTCCCCAACAAGGTCCCGAGTAATGATACAATGACTGCATTCAGCTATACAATTCAGAAGCCATGAAAAAAGAGTGTCCTATTACCGAAGGCGGAAATACCCAGCCAGTTTTCCTGGATATCACGGGGCAAGTTTGCCCTCTGACCTTTGTCCACACGCGGCTTCGGCTGGAGCGCATGGGTCCAGGTGAAATCCTGGAAATCCGTCTTGCCGGGACCGAGCCGTTGGAGAATCTGCCGCGCAGTCTGGCCGATGAGGGCCATGAGGTGCTATCGCTGGAGCCAGAAGACAAGGCGCTTGGGATCCACCGTCTCAGAGTGCGCAAGGCGGGCGCGCCGCTCTAGGCGTCGCTGGCGCGCACGAGCCGGCGCATGGTGAGCGCGGCAACCGGGATCTGCCCGCGCCGATAGTAATCGCGGCGGCGCCCGACCGGTGCGAAACCGAGGGCGGCGTAAAGCCGGCGGGCGCCCCAATTATCCTCCGCCACCTCAAGAAAGATGCGGCGTGCGCCCGCGGCCGATGCGAGCTCCGTCGCCTCCTCCATCAAAAGCTTGGCAAGCCCCCGGCGCCTCAATTCGGGGGTCACCGCGATCGAGAGCACCTCGCACTCTTCTTCGGCACTACGCGCAAGCACGAAGCCGGCCGGTTGCGGCGTCCGCGACTGCGTGCAGGCGATGAGGCCGAAGGCGCCGGGCATGGCGAGAATCTCGGCAATCGCCTGCACGTCCCACGCCTCCTCAAACGAGCTCGCATGGAGAGCCGCGATCAGCTCGAGATCGAATGGCCCGACCGGGCGTATCAGCGGCCTCATCGCCGCCCCTTTGGCAATGTCACATCCGCAGCCCGCAGATAGAGCGCCGAGGGCGGCGGAAGCGAAACCGGTCCCGTCTCTGCCAGCATCTCTGCCGCAATCGTGGCGACCATGGCCGCATCCGGCCGGCCCGGCCCTGGTGCAAGACGCGCAACCCCCCCGAAGGCCACGGCCGCGCCCACTGCAGCATCTCCGGCAATGATGAGCGCCCCCTCCCCCGCATAGGCAGGCAAATCCTCCGGAAAGAGTGCCGCCGGCTCCAGGAGCGGCTGACGAGGATGGGCGAAAAGCTGCGCATAGACGTCCCGGCGCCTGGACTGGATCAGGACCAGAAGCTTCGAGGCATCCGGCGGCATCTTTACCGCGCGCGCCACGGCAGCAAAGCAGGTAATGCCGAGAACCGGCAGGGATGCGGCGAGCCCCAGGCCGCGCGCGGTGGCAAGAGCGACACGAATGCCGGTGAAGCCGCCAGGCCCCCTCGTCACTCCGATCCCGTCGAGCTCGGCGAAGGAGCGTCCGGCCATCACCCGCAGGATCATCGGCACCAGAGCCTGGGCGTGCCCATGCTCCATCTCCTCACACTCATGCGCGAGGATGCTCCCATCCTCCAAGAGTGCGGCCGAGCACGCCGCCGTGGCCGCATCCAGTCCCAATATGCGCATTCGTCCCTTCAGCAGTCCGTACCGCAACGCCAAGGTTCTTAAGTCATCGTCAAGCCCGGTGCTGCCATGTTAGTGACAACACCCTGCCCTGCCAGCCAAAGTCCAGCCATCATCAGCGATCCCCGTCATGCCGCTTGTTGAAATCACTCCAGGCCCTTCCGGCCTCCTCATCGACCTTGCCTATGCGCGCCCCGACAATGTGACCGGGAGGGCGATCTATGCCCGCGCCCGCTGCCTTCTCCATCCGGACGCGGCGGCGCTGCTCGATCGTGCCGCCGAGCTTGCCCTCCCGCAGGGGCTCCGGCTCAAGATCTTCGACGCCTATCGGCCGCCCGAGGCGCAATGGGTGCTTTGGACCGCCTTCCCCGATTCGCAATTCGTGGCGGACCCGCGACGGGGATCGCCGCATTCTCGCGGAGTGGCGGTCGATCTGACGCTGGTCGACGCCGCCGGACGCGACTTGGAGATGGGCACGCGGTTCGATGATTTCACCGATGCTTCCCATCACGGCAGCGCCAAAGTCTCTCCGGAGGCACAGCGCAACCGCGCGCTTCTCTTGGGCCTGATGACCGCGGCGGGGTGGGATTTCTACCGCAACGAGTGGTGGCACTATCAACTGTTCAAAGCGGCGAGCTACCCTCTCATCAGCGACAACGCATTGGCCGAAGGTCTCATGGCCGCCTGAAGGCGCGGTTTCGGCCAAGGCCGACATCTCTGCGCCCGTGATAGTTGCACAAAGCAAAAGGGGCCAGCCGCAGGTGCAACTGGCCCCCTTCAGTCAAGGGCGGCAGGAGATGCGCGCCCGCACCATCCACAATCTTGTCCTTGCCGGAGCATTGAATTGCGCTCCGACAAACCCGGACGATCAAAGGCCTTATTGCGGATGAGCGATCTGGGAAGTGTTCTCGGACGGGTAGTCGGCATGGCGAGCGACGTCGACAGTCCCGTCCTTGAGACCCGTTTCGACCCCGGGCCAATTGCTCGCCCCCTTGGCGACCCGCGTCTCCAACTCGGCCTTGAGCGCGTCGCGCACGCCCTCGTTCCAGTTGACGTACAGCTTATTGTCATGCACCAACCAGCCGTTGATGACATCGACTTCCGCCGCATAGCCCTCGGAGACGGCCCAGGCGCACCAGCCGTTATATTGCGGGGCGTATTTCGCGGGCTCGGTCTTGAAAGCGTCTCGGTGCTCGGCGGAGGCGAACCAATACGTGGCTCCGTTCCACTCGGCGCTATAGTCGGGGCTTCCCTTGGCGGCTTTGTGCTCCGTGAAGTAGTTGACGGGATCGTAGCCGTCCATGGCGACGCCGTCGGCGGTCGTGTTGACGAGCTGCTCGGCACGCGCCGAATCGGCAAGGACAGGACCGCTCGCCAGAACAACAGTCATGGCGATCACCCTTACCCGCCCGAAATTGAACCAGGACATGACGAAATTTCTCCTTCGCTTCCCCAACTCGGAGATGAATGGGGGAATTTGTGGCTCATGATCCTTGTACGATAGAGGGCTCGTGCGCTTACGCGGGGGTCACAAGCTCGTGATCACCATTGTCCTGAATGCATAGGTGCATTGCCCAGTCCGGACATATTCCCGGCTTGAATTTCGAGCGCGGGTCAGAGTGACGCCCGACCGGCCAGGCCTTCGGCTACTGGACCGGCCGTACCTCGCGGACCTCGGGGATGTAGTGCCGAAGCATGTTCTCGATCCCCATTTTCAAGGTCGCGGTCGAGCTTGGGCAGCCGGAGCACGCGCCTCTCATATTGAGATAGACGACCCCGTCTTGAAAGCTGCGGAAGGTGATGTCTCCGCCGTCCTGGGCCACGGCCGGGCGGACGCGGGTGTCGAGAAGCTCCTTGATTTGAGCGATGATCTCGGCCTGCGGACCGTTTTCAGAATCATCCTCGCTCTGGGCATCCTCCTCGCGCAAGAGCACCGGAGAGCCGGCGATGAAATGCTCCATGATGACGCCAAGTAACGCCGGCTTCATCACGAACCATTCTTTCTCGGTCGCCTTGGTGACGGATATGAAGTCCGAGCCGAGAAAGACCCGAACCACGCCCTCGACCTGAAAGAGGCGCTCGGCCAAGGGCGAACGCGCCGCCTCTGCGGCAGTGGCGAAATCGACGCTGCCGGACTCCAGCACAGCACGCCCCGGCAGGAACTTCAGCGTCGCCGGATTGGGGGTCTGCTCGGTCTCAATGAACATGAGCGCGGAGCTCCTTTTGTGTATCCGCCGAAGATGGGCAGATCGAGAGAAAAGTTCAAGTCACCGCTAAGGATGATATAAGTCCGAGGGCCACCTCCCTTGACCCTCTATCGATTCTCGATGCTCCGCTCCATTGCGACCGTCGGCGGCTGGACCATGGCGAGCCGGTTGCTCGGCTTCATCCGCGACATCCTGATCGCGCGGGTGCTCGGAGCAGGGCTGGAAGCCGACGCTTTCTTCGTCGCCTTCCGGTTCCCGAACCTGTTCCGGCGCCTGTTCGCGGAAGGTGCGTTCAACGCCGCCTTCGTCCCGCTCTACGCGCGCGCACTGGCCGAATGCGGGCCCCGGATTGCCGGCCGATTCGCCGAGGAGACGTTGGCGCTGATGGTGAGCGCGTTGGTGGCGTTGACCTTGCTTGCCGAGCTGACCATGCCGTGGTTGATGGCCGTGATCGCGCCGGGCTTCATCGGTGATCAGGTCAAATATGATCTTGCCGTCCAGCTCACTCGAATCACATTCCCCTATCGGCTCTTCATGGCGCTGGCGGCCCTTCATGGCGGACTTCTCAACGCACACGGCCGCTACGCCCATGCCGCCGCAGCG
>DASPGI010000036.1:0-37419 GCA_035620695.1 Alphaproteobacteria bacterium | reverse complement strand
CCGCATTCGAGCCCTATCGGGGTCGGCTCAATCCAAACCCGAGCGCGTTGGCCGAGAATGCCGAAAGCATCGGAGCGCGCCTGGCCGGCGGATATGGGCTTGCCGCCGTGGCGGAGGGCGGGATCGTCGGCTGCGTGCTGGTCAGCCTCGAGGATCCAAAGGAAGCGTATATCGGTCGCCTGGCGGTCCTGCCGATCTGGCGCGGGCGCGGCATCGGGCGGCGGCTAATGGAAGGGGCGGAGGAAGCCGCTCGCGCGCGCGGCTGCGCCGCCATGTCGCTCGGCGTACGCCTTGTGCTGTCGGAGAATATCGCCTTCTTTGAGCGGCTGGGATTCCGGCGCGTTCGGGAGGAGTGTCATCCCGGCTTCTTGCAACCGACCTTCGCCACGATGGCGAAGCGCCCCTAGATTGGCGGCCACCGCTCAGGCGCGCCGTGGCGTCGGGCCGGTGCCGAACGGGCGACATCCGGGAGGTGCTCTGATAGGATCGGACCCATGTGCGCCGCTGAGAGTATCCCTTACCTCTCCGAAAAGGCTCTGGCCCGGCTCGGCATCACCACATCCGAAGTCATCGAAAGCATCGAGGCCCTTATCTTTGGAAGCGCGCGGTCGACAGTCTGGAGCGCGCCGAAAGCGGTTATCTTGCCGGAAGACGGCCGGTACATGATGGCCGCGTTGGCGGCGGCCGACGATCCAGCGTTGCTGGCCGTCAAGACGGTGGTATTGAATCCCCGCAACCCCAATCGTGGCCTTCCGCAGATCAATGGCCTCGTCACGCTGCTTGACAGCGACACAGGGTTGCCGGCTGCAATCCTGGATGGGAACTGGATTACCGCGGTCCGAACCGCCGGGTTGAGCGCCGTCGCCGCAAAGCACATGGCGAGACCGGGCTCATCCGTCCTCGCATTCATTGGCGCCGGCGTGCAGGCTCGCAGCCACCTTGCGGCGTTCGCCGATATGTATCCTTTGGAGGAGATCAGGATCTTCGGCCGCGGACCGGACAACATAGAAAGACTTCGTCAGACAGCAAATGCTTCAGGAAAATCGGCGATCGTTTGCGCCTCGGGTAAAGAAGCTATGACGGGTGCGGATCTCATCGTCAGCTCGGTGACCTATTCGGCGACCCTTGAGCCGTTTCTTGATGCAGATTGGTTGAAACCCGGCTCATTTGCGGCAATTACCGACCTCGCCGCGCCATGGAAAAAGGACAGCTTTGCCGCATTGGATCGGATCGTTATCGATGACGTGCAGCAAGAAGCGGCGCTGCCGAACAAATTGGCGCCGCCCGACCTGATAACCGGGGACTTGACCGGGCTGGTGTTGGGCAAGTTCAAAGGGCGGGCACGGGACGACGAGCGGTCCGCCTTTATCTTTCGGGGGTATGCGCTGGGCGATCTTGCCTTGTCGGCTCTCGCCTATCGGAAGGCGGGCCTGAAAGGTTGAGGGTTAGCGGCGCGCCCGGCGCTGGCTCCAGAGCGAGGCGCGGTAGAGGACGTTATCGCCTGTTGCCGGCGGGCGCTTTGGCGCATCGAAGGTCGAGCGGCGCGGCTCGGCGCAGTCCACAGGGGGCCTGAGCCCCTCCTCCGTCAATTCCCTCAGCAGCCGGTCGAGCGCTAGAGTGTCCTCTGCCTTGCGCCCACCGATCAAATCGATGCCGTGCAAGAGATCAGGACTTGCCTCTTCTGGCATGACCTCGCGATAGCGGATAAACCGATCCACAAGCCCGTGCGAACGGTCCCGAACCTTGCCTGCCTGTTGCACCAGGAAAATGCGTGCCGCGCTCTTCACCGCGTCGCGTGCGCGTGTTGCGCCCAGCAGGAAGGCAGGCCCACGACAGCCCAGTTCGGCGAGCTCGATCGCGATGCCGTCGGCGCCGCCGGCAAGAAGGGCCGAGACTTGATCGGCCGTCGCATCCTCGATCTGCCGGGCAGGAACCTCCCATCCGAGATCGTGCACGACCCCAAGCACGAAGCGGCGGCGGCCTTCGCCCGGCACGGAATCGACCGCCTCGGCGGCGAGCTGGGCGGCGGCATAGTTGAGGGCGAAAGCGTCTTCCTCGAGCCCGAATCGCCGCAGCTCCAAGGGTGAGGCCAAGCCCGTATTGGTGCGGATGAGATCGGCTCCGGCTCTAAGCTGCTCCTCATGCAGGGTACGAACGAGCTTGGCGTGCGTCAGATTGAGCACTGCAACGCAGCCCTTGGCGCCGAAGAGATCGCGCTGGAGATCAACCTCGATAGCACTGAGCCTGCGCTCGATCCGCGCATCGGCGAGCAGGAGGTGACGGCCCAAGGCTTCGCCGAGCACGCGCATCTCAGGCGGCCTCTTCCGCGGCGGCCATGTTCGGGCTGAGGCCCAGGCTTCGGCAAACCGCATGAGTGAGGGCGGCGCGGTTGAGCGTGTAGAAATGGAAGGCCTCGACGCCCTCCGCCCGCAGGTTCTGGCACAACTCGCCCGCCGTCGCGGCGGCCAGGAGCTGGCTGGTTTCCGCATCGCCATCGAGCCCTGCGAAGCGCGCCGCGAGCCAGGCCGGCACGCTGGCGCGGCAACGGCGGCTGAACGCGACCACCTTGGCGAAATCGAAGATGGGCAGGATGCCAGGGATGATCGGCTTGTCGATTCCAGCAGCCGCCGCGCGGTCGCGGAAGCGCAGAAAGCATTCCGGTTCGAAGAAGAATTGTGTGATCGCCCGCTCCGCGCCGGCATCGAGCTTGCGCCGCAGACTGTCGAGATCGGCCGCCGGCGAAGCCGCCTGCGGGTGGCATTCCGGGTAGGCAGCGACGGAGATATCGAATGGAGCGATGCGGCGGAGCGCGGCGACGAATTCGGCGGTGTTTGTGAACCCATTCGGATGCGGCACGAAAGCGGCCTGCCCTTCGCCATCGCCCCGCAGCGCGACAATGCGCTTCAGGCCGGCGGCGGCCCATTCGCGCGCCAGCTCCTCCAGCTCGGCACGGGAGGCCCCGACGCATGTCAGATGCGCCGCCACCTCAAGATCGCCCCGCCGGAGCAACGCGCGCAGGATGCGCCCACCGCGCTCGCGGGTCGAGCCGCCAGCGCCGTAAGTCAGCGACACGAAGTTGGGGCCGAGCGGCGCCAGCCGGTCGACGCCGTTCCAGAATTGACCTTCCGCCTGCGGCTCGGCCGGCGGGAAGAATTCGAACGATACCGATACCGTTGCCGCCATGCCCGTCATCCCGTGGCCACAGCGGAATCGGCTTCGGAGGCTGCGTTCGCGGGGCGAACGCCGTGCCAGAGCGCAACCGTGAGGGTGCCTCCCTTCAGATGCTCGGGCTCGCCCGCCACCAACCCCGCTTTGGTGAGCCAGGCTTCGATCCGCTCGTCGGTGAATCCAAGCCAGCGATGGGCATGGTCCCTGCGCAGCTCTTCATGGGCATGCGGGGCGAAATCGACGATGATGAGGCGTCCCCCCGAGCGCAGCAGGCGCGCCGCCTCGGCGATCGCGCCGGCGGGATCCTCGGCATAGTGCAGGACCATGTGAAAAGTGATCGCGTCCACCGAGGAGGCGGCGAACGGCAGATGCATCATGTCGGCCTGACGGACCTGACAATGACGCAAGCCCGCCCGGTGGATATTCGCGCGGGCGACGATCAGCATGTCCCGCGAGCGGTCGATCCCGATCGCGGCCTCGACCTCGCCGCCGAGAAGCTGCAGCACATGGCCGGTGCCGGTGCCGATGTCGATGAGATCGCGCGCCGACGTTCGGCGGAACAGCCGCCTCAGCGCGGCATCGACCCTCTCCTGATCGACATGCAGAGCGCGTACGCGGTCCCAGTCCGCGGCGTGACGGTGGAAATAGGCCGCCGCCTTGGCCGCCCAGGCTTGATTAACCGCCTCCAGCCGCTCGAGATCCAGCCCCAGGACCGGATCGTCCTCGGGCATCAGATCGACCAGCATGCGGCCGAGATCGCCGGCCGCCGACGGGCCCGATGCCAGCCGGTAATAGGCCCAGCTGCCCTCCTGATGTCGTTCGAGCAGCCCGGCTTCCACCAGCAGCTTCAGATGCCGGGACACGCGCGGCTGGCTCTGGCCGAGAATCTCCCCCAGATCGCTGGCGGTCAGCTCGCCATGGGCGCACAGGCCCAGAATACGCAGTCGGGTTCGCTCCCCCGCCGCTCGCAGCCCCTGTAGCAGTTGGTCCATTCCTCCAGCCTAGGCCTAAGCCGCTACCGACACATAAACATATCTTTATCTCTGTAAACCTGCAAGGGCCAAATCCGATACTCTCCTGAAGGGTGGCCGGCGCGCCAAGGGCCCGCCTGCCGTTTGCTTTTTCGCAGCGGATAGGGTCAAACCGGGAGCCGCTAAGAGGCTTGTTCTTCGGTCCACCGCCAAATGCTTGCCCTTCGCCACTGGTCCGTTCGACACGCCCGCAGCTTGGAGCGGGTTTACGCGGCCCTTGAGCGCCTCGTCCTTGCGCTTGCTCCGTTCTTCTCCCGTCTCGGCCACGATCGCGCCGAGGCGCCGGTCGCGGCGGTGGAGCGGCGGATCAAGGGTCTTCTTTTCGACTGCAAGATGTGCGGCCAGTGCATCCTCGGCGATACCGGCATGTCCTGCCCGATGAACTGCCCGAAGACACTGCGCAATGGGCCTTGCGGCGGCGTGCGCCCGGACGGCAACTGCGAGGTGAAGCCGCAGATGAGGTGCGTGTGGGTCGCCGCCTGGGAGGGAGCGCAGCAGATGGCCGCAAGCACCGCCATCCTCGATCCGCAGCCTCCCCTCGACCATCGGCTTTGGGGCCTATCCTCCTGGCTGCGCGTCGCCGCCGAAAAGGGGACGCCGGACCGTCCCTCTGCTCATGGCTGATCTCGGCATCGGAGAGCCCTACGACCCGGGCGCGCCGCTTCCGCCGCTGCCCGGCCATTCCTCCCGGGGCCGGCTGGAACGCGCCTTGCGCGAAGGACGGTTCGCGGTCACGGCGGAACTGAATCCGCCGGACTCCTCGGATCCCGAAGAGGTCTACGAGCGCGCGCTGGTGCTTGCCGAGGTGTGCGATGCGATCAATGCCACCGACGCCTCGGGCGCCAACACCCATATGTCGAGCGTCGGCATCTGTAGCCTCCTGACCCGCGCCGGATATGCGGTGGTGATGCAGATCTCCTGCCGTGATCGCAACCGCATCGCGATCCAGGGCGATGTCCTCGGCGCGGCCGCGATGGGCGTCTCGAACATTCTGTGCCTTACCGGAGATGGGGTGCAGGCCGGAGACCAGCCGGCGGCCAAGCCGGTCTTCGATCTCGACAGCATCTCGCTGCTTCAGACCATCCGCACCATGCGCGACGAGAGCCGTTTTCTCTCCGGCCGGAAAATCACCAGCCCGCCCCGGGTCTTTCTCGGCGCGGCGGCCAATCCCTTCGTGCCGCCGCTCGACTACAGGGCCCTGCATATGAAGAAGAAGGTGGCGGCCGGGGCGCAGTTCATACAGACCCAGTATTGTTTCGATCTGCCGCTGTTCCAGCGCTTCATGGCGCGGGTGCGCGATCTCGGTCTGCACCGGACCTGTTTCATCCTCGCCGGGGTCGGACCGCTCGCATCCGCGCGGGCGGCACGCTGGATGCGCACGAACGTGCCTGGCATCCATATCCCTGATGACGTGATCCGAAGGCTTGAGGGAAATCCCGATCAGAAGGCCGAGGGCAGGCGGCTCTGCATCGAGCTGATCCAGCAGATCCGGGAAATCGAGGGGGTGGCTGGAGTCCATGTGATGGCCTATCGCCAGGAAGAGCTGGTTTCGGAGATCATCACTCAGTCCGGTATCATCGTAGGGCGTCAAAAGCGCGACAGGATTTCGAGGACGCCAGAGCTGCCCCCGTTCAGGCCCAGCGAAACGAACAGGTGACCGAACCATGACCGCAACCCAGCTTTTCGAGGCCTTGGGTCTCGCCACGAACGAAACCGCCGAGGGCGACCTTGCCGTGCGCTCGCCTGTGGACGGCACCGAGCTTGGGCGGGTGCGCACCGCCTCCTTGCGCGATCTCGATGCCATGGTCGGACGCGCCGCGGCCGCCTTCCGCCTCTGGCGTACCGTGCCCGCCCCGCGCCGGGGCGAGCTGATCCGCCTCTTCGGGGAAGAGTTGCGCCGGCACAAGGCGGAGCTTGGCGAGCTGGTCACCCTGGAGACGGGGAAGATCCGAGAGGAGGGCAAGGGTGAAGTCCAGGAGATGATCGACATCTGCGACTTCGCGCTAGGGCTGTCGCGCCAACTTTACGGCCTCACCATCGCCTCGGAGCGGCCCGGGCATCGAATGATGGAGACATGGCATCCCTTGGGCGTCGTCGGCGTGATCAGCGCCTTCAACTTCCCCGTCGCGGTCTGGTCCTGGAATTTCGCGCTGGCGATCGTCTGCGGCGATCCGGTGGTGTGGAAGCCGTCCGAAAAGACGCCGCTGACCGCGCTCGCCTGCCGTGCGCTTTTTCGGCGTGCTCTGGAGAAGTTCGGCGATGCGCCCGAGGGCTTGCTCGATATCGCGATCGGCGGGCGCGACATCGGCGAGATGCTGGTGGACGACCGGCGGGTCGCACTGGTGAGCGCCACCGGCTCGACGCGCATGGGAGGCGAGGTGGCGCCGCGCGTCGCCCGGCGGTTCGCGCGCTGCCTTTTGGAGCTTGGCGGCAACAACGGCATGATCGTCGCCCCGTCGGCAGATCTCGATCTGGCGGTCCGCGCAATCCTCTTCAGCGCCGTCGGCACCGCGGGACAACGCTGCACTTCGCTGCGCCGCCTCATCGTCGAGGAGCGGGTCTATGACGCGCTGCTGCCGCGCCTGAAGCGCGCCTATGAATCGGTCAAGATCGGCAATCCGCTGGAAGCGGGAACGCTGGTGGGGCCATTGATCGACGAGAACGCCTATGCCGGGATGCAGCGGGCGCTCGAGCGCGTGCGCTCCGAAGGCGGCAAGGTCTTCGGAGGCCAGCGCGTCTTTGAGAATGTTTACCCGCAAGCCTTCTATGTCCGACCGGCGATCGCCGAGATGCCCGGACAAAGCGAGATCGTCAAGACCGAGACTTTCGCGCCGATTCTGTACGCGATGCGCTACCGCACCCTCGAGGAGGCGATGGCCACGCATAACGATGTGTCGCAGGGTCTCTCCTCCTGCATTTTCACCACCGATGTCCGCGAGGCGGAGGCCTTCCTGGGGCCGGACGGCAGCGACTGCGGCATCGCCAATGTGAATATCGGACCGAGCGGAGCGGAGATCGGCGGAGCCTTCGGCGGGGAGAAGGAAACCGGCGGCGGGCGCGAATCCGGTTCCGACGCGTGGAAGGCCTATATGCGCCGCGCCACCAACACCATCAACTACTCGAACAAGCTGCCGCTGGCCCAGGGCATCGCGTTCGAGCCGACAGGCTGAGGGCCGATCGGGAGGGAGACACTCCACATGCCGAAGCAGCAGAACCCGCTCAACCTCAACCCGCTTCAGCTGAAGACGCTGACCCTGCTGCAGGAGCTGGCGCGCCACCCCGGCCATGGCACACCCGGCTCCGAGCCGGGCGAGGTGATCGTGTCCAACCTGCCGCACCCGCACGGGAACCATCTCCATGTCGGCTCTTATCTTGTGCATGCCAAGGATGCGAGCGGGCTTGCCAACGAGAGCGCATGGAGGGCGCTGGAGCGCAAGGGACTGGCAAAGGCGATGTATCCCTTCGCGATCCTGCTGACCCAGTCAGGACTGTCCTACGATACGGGCCTGCGCAAGGCGATCCTGCACGGCTCCGACCACTGAACGGCCGGACGCGTGGCGTATTGCCTTGCCGGCTGGACGGCGGGAACTTTCGTCTACCAGATGAAAGCGGGCGTGGCGTAGTCGGGGCGCTCACCGGCGCGTGAGCAAACTTCGGCGAGAAGCGAGGGCTCCGGATGAGCGCCAGCGGCCAGACCCAGCTCCTCGGCATGGATGCCGCCGGTCACCAGGAGCGAGCTAAGGCCGGCGCGTCGTGCTCCCGCGATATCGGTGCGCAGCGAATCGCCGACTGCAAGGATGCGCGCCGTCGGTCCAAGACCGAGCTGGGTGAGCACACGGCGATAGACGCTCTCATGGGGCTTGCCGTGATAGTACACCCTCCCGCCCAGCTCTTCGTATCGCAACGCCAGCATGCCGGCGCAGATCTCGCGCACGCCGCCGCGGATCACTTCAAGATCGGGATTAGCGCAGACCATCGGCAGGCCGCGCTCGGCTGCCGGCTCCAACACCGGCTCGTAGTCGGCAATCTCGCTCCGGGCCAGATGAGCTCCGGTGTTGAGCAGGAAGCTTGCCTCCGCGATCCGGGTTGTCTCCACTAGATCGAGCCCTTCGAGGATGCCGCGGTCACGCGCGGGGCCAAGGTGATAGCAGGCGCGCCCGAGGCGGCGGTCCCGCTGGTCCGGCCGGTCCTTCAGATGCAGCCAGGCTTCCTCGCCCGAGGAGTGGATGACGTCGTAGAGACCTGGGACAATTCCAAGCTCGGCGCTTCGCCGGGCGACCTCCGATGCCCGCCTCGGGGCATTCGACAGAATGGCGATCCGCTTTCCCGACATGTGCAGGCGTTCGAGGCAGTCGATGGCGCCGGGATAGGCGGTGACGCCATCATGCAGAACGCCCCAAAGGTCGAGGATGTAGCCATCGAACCGTGCGGCGAGCGCTGAAAGGCCGTGGAGAATCGCAATCTCGGGGCGGGTCATCGGGACAGGACGGGCAAGAAGGAGGGAACCGGGCGGGGCCTTCTAGTATGCGGCGAGGCGCGGCGTCGAGGGGATAGCGAGGCCGACCCCGACGGCGTCGGCGACGCAGGTCAAGCGATCTTCGGCTAGAAGCCGGTCCAGTTCGGACTTGATGCGGCCGATCAGGCCCGGCCCCTCGTAGATCAGCGCGGTATAGAGCTGCACCAGGCTCGCGCCCGCGCGAATTTTCGCGTAGGCGTCCCGGCCGTTCGCAACACCGCCGACGCCGACCAATGTCAGACGCCCCCGCGCCACCCGGCCGAACTCGGCCAGTAAGGCAGTCGATCTGTCGAAGAGCGGCCGCCCGCTGAGGCCACCGCTTTCGCTTCGATGGCGGCTCCGCAAATCCGACGGGCGCGCAAGCGTGGTGTTGCCGATCGCCAGCCCGTCGACCGCGAATGCGAGCGCGATCTCAACGATGGCCGCACAATCCTCCACCGCCAAGTCGGGCGCCAGCTTCAAGATCAGGGGAAGTCGCCGGGAAGCCGCGGCCCGAGCCTCCGCCAGCCGATCCAGGAGCGCGCGCAGGGGCGCTGCCGCTTGCAGCCCCCTCAACCCCGGCGTGTTGGGTGAGGAGATGTTAACGACGAGATAGTCGGCGAGGGTGGAGAAACGGCGAATCCCCTCCGCATAGTCTCCGGCGCGATCCGCGCTGTCGCGGTTCGCGCCCAGGTTGACGCCGATCATCGGCCCTTTGGAGCCCATGCGTGTGCGGTAGCGCGTAAGGCGCCGGAGCACCGCATCATGTCCTGCGCTGTTGAAGCCCATGCGATTGACGAGGGCTTGGTCCTCGACAAGACGGAACAACCGAGGCCGTGGATTGCCGGCCTGGGGACGCGGCGTGACGCTGCCGACCTCGATGGCGCCGAAACCGAGACGGGCAAGCCCCGCGATCGCGACCGCATCCTTGTCGAGGCCCGCCGCAAGGCCGATCGGATTGGCGAGCTCTTGCTCCAAGAAGGAGATGCGCAGCCGCGGCGGATCAGGCGAGGGCGTGGCGGATCCGAGCAGCGAAAGCGCGCTCAAGGCCAGATCATGGGCTGTCTCGGGTGCCAGCAGGCGGAAGACACGCATCATATGCGGCAAACTGGGCTACAAGTAGGCTCACTGCAATTTGCAAATTGCAAACATCTATGAAAATGCATTTGCAAATCGCAAAAAAGTAGACATACTTGTGTAGGCAATCGGTTCTTCTCTACAAGGAATCTCAAATATAGTTCGAATATTAATTATTCGGCATTTTTGATCATTTCCAGCGACATAGGGAAAAATTGAGTCCGGTTGAGCGGAGATTTGCAACTTTGTTGAGGTAACGGACGAACCTGGCACGGTCTTTGCGTGTTAAGGCAAGGACAAGGTCAAACACCAGGGGCGAAACACAATGAAGACTGCAGGACAGGAAAAGAGCAAGGCGCTGCAGATGGCGCTTGATGTTGTCGACGCGATCGGCGAGGCCGGTCTGGTGACGGTACCGGCCAAGCCGACCGCGGCGATGCTGGCATCGGGGGCACGCGCGGGCGATGTAAGCGTGGAATGCGCCTGGCGAATTTACCAGGCGATGATCAAGGCGAACGACTGACCACCGGCAGGGGCCGTGGGAATCTCGGCCCGCAGGTTGCGGGCCGCGGTGCGGGCGTGCTAGACCGCCGTGGCGCGGAAACGGTCCGCGCACCCTTCCCACGGAGCCGTTCGAATGCAGTCGCACTTCATCGGGGGACGATGGGTGGACGGAAATCCTCCGCTCATCACCGCGTGGAGTCATGGGGCATGGATGGGCACCATTGTGTTCGATGGGGCCCGAGCGTTCGAGGGTGTCACCCCCGATCTGGACCGGCATTGCGCCCGGATGGTGCGTTCGGTCGAGGCGTTGGGCATGCGTTGCCCTTACTCGGCCGGCGAGTTGGTCGAACTTTCGCTCGAAGGGGTCGCGCGGTTCCCTAGGGGAAGCGCACTCTATATCCGCCCGATGGCCTGGTCGGAAGACGGCTTCCTGGCGCCCGATCCGGACACGACCCAGTTCGTGCTCTCGGTGGTAGGGTCGCCTCTGCCGCAACCGAGCGGCTTCAGCGCCTGCCTTTCGAGTTTCCGACGACCTGGGCCGGAGCTTGCGCCGACCGAGGCCAAGGCTGCGTGCCACTATACCAATCTGGGTCGCGCCGAACGGGAAGCCAAGGCAAAGGGCTTCGACAACGCGGTGTTGCTCGACCCGATCGGCCATGTCGCGGAGTTCGCCACCGCGAACATTTTCATCGTCAAGGATGGCGTGGCACACACTCCCGTGCCCAACGATACCTTCCTCAACGGCATCACGCGCCAGCGCGTCATCAAGCTGCTGCGCCGCGCGGGGATCGAGGTGCACGAGCGTACGCTGAGCTTCCGCGAGGTGCTGGACGCCGACGAGGTCTTCTCCACCGGAAACTACGGGAAGGTGCTGCCGACCACGCGGATCGAGCAGCGGAATTACCAACCTGGCCCGATCGGCGCCAAGGCGCGCGAGCTCTATTGGGAATTCGCCCATTCCGGCTCCTGAGCAGCTTCGGTCAGCTCCGCCCGGCACGAATGTTCGATTCAGGCCAATTCAACCTTAACTGGAGCGACGCGCCTCGCCCAGAAACACCCTGGTTTCGGCGACCGCCTGGGCGAGGCCGAGGCGGCGCGGGGCTGCGCCTTCGGGAAAGGCAGAGAGAAGGCGCGAGGGTGTCATTCTATCGAGGAGCACGAATACGCCCCGATCGTCGGCGCGTCGGATCAGCCGGCCGAAGGCTTGGCGCAGGCGCAGACGCGCCACCCCGTCGTCATGATCGGATGCCCGCCCACCTTCCGCGACATAGGCAGCCCGTCGGGCTTTGTAGAGGATGTCGGGCCTCGGCCAAGGCACACGATCGAAAACGATGAGCCTCAAGGACCGGCCCGGCACGTCGACACCGTCGCGCACCGCGTCGGTGCCGAGCAGGCAGGCATCCTCCTCGGCACGGAATATGTCCACTAAGGTTGCGGTGTCGAGCCCGTCGACATGCTGGGCGTAGAGCGGCAGGCCCGCCTCCTCCAAGGGTCGGGCGATGCGGCCATGCACGGCCTTGAGGCGCTCGATCGCGGTGAAGAGGCCGAGTGCCCCTCCGTGCGCCGCCAGGAACAGCGCGTGAAAGGCCGCGGCGACAGCCCCGACATCCTCGCGCCGCACATCGGTTACGAGAAAGGTGCGCGTCTGCGCTGCGTAGTCGAACGGGGAGGGGATTCGCGCCCGCAGCGCCGGCGCCGACAGATGGCGGGCGCCGGTGCGCCGCTCGGCGTCGCCCCAGCCCTCGGCAGCATCGGCGGCCGCATCGGTGAGCGTCGCCGAGGTCACCAGCACTCCATGGGCCGGCTCCAAGACCATCCGTGCGAGCGGCACCGTCGGATCCACCCAATGCCGATGGAGCCCGAGGTCGAAGATGCGCCGCCCGCTTCGCTCGATCCCCATCCAATCGACGAACTCCGGCGGCGTGCCCTCCGCCAGCGATCGAAGCATTGCACGCCACGCGCCCAGCTCGATCGCCGCGCGGCGGTGCAGGCCGCGGATCATCGCCTCGATCCGCAGGCGCGTCTGCGCATCCAGCGTCGCGGCCTCCTCCTCCAGTCGCCGCTGAAGGCGCTTCATCAGTTCGATAAGCGGCTCGGCGATCCTCGCTAGCGCCTCGTTGAGTGCCGCTCCCGCCTCGATCAGACCAGGGACGGCGGGATGAGTTTCGGTCTCCAGATCGTATCGCGTGCGCATGTCACCGCGGGCCTCGACTTGCCGCTTGATTAGCGCCAGAACCGTCTCGGCCACGCCGCGCGGACGGCCATCAGCGACCCGCTCGAGCCAATTCTCCCCCGGCAGCATCTGGGCTGCGCGCAAGGCCGTGTGCAGGATCGCGATCGAAACCTCATCGGCCGCGATCAGGTCTTCCATCCGTCGCTCGAGCCCTCGCCGCCGCCGTCCGCCTGAGCCCTCGGGGCCCGTGATCCAGCGTCGAAGCTCCTCCATCTCCCGGCCAGTCAGATGCGCCGAAAATGCGGAATCGGCCGCCTCGAACAGATGATGGCCTTCGTCGAAGACCAGCCGGGTCGGCTGGCTGCGTTCCTCCCCGAGCGCTGCCTGGACCAGCACCAGCGCGTGATTGGCGATGACGATATGCGCACGGCGGGCGCGACGCTGGCTCTTCTCAATGAAGCATTTGCGATAATGCGGACAGGCTGAGTAAACGCATTCGCCACGCCGGTCGGACAGGCCCAGCGTGTGTCCGCGTCCGAGGAGATCGACGAGCCAGCCGGGGAAATCGCCGCCGACCATGTCGCCGTCGCGCGTCTGGCTCAACCATCGCGCCATCAGGCCTAAGGCAATCGCATCCTCCCGCCGCCCGATCAACTCGCGCACCGCCTCCTCGAAATTCAGAAGGCAGAGATAGTTCTCGCGGCCCTTGCGCACGACGGCGCGCAGCGCCTTGACCGACCGACTCGGATAGAGCCGGTCCAGCTCCCGGTCGATCTGTTGCTGCAGATTGCGCGTGAACGTCGACACCCAGACCGCCCCGCCGTTCCTTTCCGCCCATAGGCTGGCCGGCGCTATGTATCCCAAGGTCTTTCCCACGCCCGTGCCGGCCTCGGCCAACACCATCCGAGGCGCCTCCTTCTCCTCGCGCGGCATGAAAGCCTCGGTCACCGCCGAGGCGTAGTCGGCCTGCTGGGGCCGGGCCTCGGCGCCCTCTCCCAAGAGCCGCGCCAGCCGCGCCCGGGCTTCGGCCGGCTCGACGCGAAGATGGCCCGGTGCGGGCTCAGGCGCATGCTCCGACCATTCGTCCAACGCCCGCCAGGCCTCAAGTCCGGGTCCGGCGTCGCGCGATTGCAGCTGGTCCGGGCCGCACCCCAGTGCCGCCAGCACGGCTGGCCCCCAACTCCAGCCGGCGCGCGTCATGGTCGAGGCGATTCGCGCGATGTTAGGGTCGGGCCGGCGTGCCGGATCGGCAAGCGCGGCCAGCAGCCGGCCCGTGGCCTTAAGCAGTCCCAGGACCTCGCCCTCGACATCGGCCGCCGCAGGCAAGCCGACCGCGTCGATCAACCCGTGAGGGGTCGGCAGACAGAATCGCGCGGGGTGCACGAAGGCGAAGAGCTCGAGCAGGTCGAAGGCCGCGAACGGATCCCGGCCGAGCCTGCGTGCGGTCGCCGGCATATGCACCAAAATCGGCGGCTGTGCCGCAACCCTTCGTGCCGCCTGCTCGGGCCCGATCCGCTCGATCTCGCCTTCGGCGCTGAGCCAGAGCGCGCCGGTTTGGCGCACGATCAGGACAGGCGCAATTGGCTGCGCGGTGCGGCGGGACGCTGCGGGGAGGGTCATGGTGTAGGAGAGTATATCGGCCCGCAAACGAAGAAGGGATGGTCTCGGCGGGCGCATCGTATAACCTTCTCGCGATGGGCGATCGGAGGGGCTTGCGGCCGGATGCAACGCCGCTGGAACGCGCGGTCGATCTGACGCGGCTTGCCTCCGGCGACAAGATCGAGTGGGACCGCTTCGTTCGTCGCGCGGGACCGGTGATCTACGCCGCGCTCCTGCGCCGCCTCGCCCCGGCGGGGGCGGCGGCGGATGCCGACGATGTGGCGCAGGAGGTGTTCTTGCGCCTTTGCAAGCCCGACCGGCCCCTAGCCGGCTACGATCCGGCCCGCGCTTCCTTGTCGACCTTTTTAACCGTGCTCGCGACGAGTGCGGCGATCGATCATCTCCGCCGCCGGCGCCCCGTAGATCCGCTCGACTCGGTCCCCGAGGAGCGGCTTGCGGTCGCCGCCCGCGAACCAGTCGGGCGCGTCCAGGTGCCGGATGGTCTCTTGACCCAGCGGCAGCGGTTGGTGCTGGCGCTTATCTACGACCGGGAGATGGAGGTAGCCGAGGCGGCGGAGTTCCTCGGGGTCAACCCGCAGACGATCCGCTCCACCCACCACAAGGCGATGCTGCGTCTGCGTGCGCACTTCGCCGGGGATGCCTCTCCCGGTCCGCTCGTATCCCAGAACGAGGTATGAGACGAAGATGATCCGATCCGACGACGACAAAACCTTGTGGCAACGGTTCAAGGAACATGTGCCCGCATCAGATCCCTCTCCTGCTCCGGGACGGGAGGGGCCATCGGCTCAAGCGGGGGAGGGCGGACCGGTGGGCGAGGAGGAGGCAAATCTCCTTCGGCTTGCGGCCTGGATCGACGACCGTCTGGATGAAGGCGAGCGCGAGGCGGTCGAGGCTTGGCTTGCCGCCGACCCGCGACATCTGGACTTGGCGCTATCGGCGCTATCGGCGCGGGGGCTCGTCGCGCCTTGGCCTCGCCATACCCAAGCGCGCGCGGCCGACCTTGTCGCCCCCGTCCGCCCGTCCCGGCATATGCTCGCCGCCGCCGCGGCGGTGGTCCTCATCGTTGCACTTGGCGGATTCGAAATGGGCCGGGCCGGCTCGCAGTGGCTGGAGGGCGCTGGTGCGGTCGAAGTCGATCTGGCGCGAGAGCTGGGCCTCGTTCCCGATCCCGATCTGGTGGAGACATTGTTGTGAAAAGGTGGCTGCCTTGGGTGCTGCTGGCGGTTTCGCTGGCGCTGAACATTTTCTTCGTCGCCGGTTTCTTCTGGACGCGCAGCGCGATCGCCATGTGGCATGACCCGGAGCGGCGGGTCGAGCTGGTGGCCGATCGGCTCGATCTGACCGAGCCGCAGCGCGCGCAGTTCCGCCAGGCAATGGAGGCCCTGAAGAGCAAGGGCTTTCCGGGCAGAGAGGGGCGTCGCCAGATGCGGCGCGAGATTATCGACATGGCGCTCAAGCCCGATCCGGATCGGGCCGCCATCCTTGCGCGAATGGAGACGATCTCGCGCGAGCGCGTTCAATCCATGGCCGAGGCGCTCGATATCATGCTGCCCTTCCTGGCCACGCTCACGCCCGAGCAGCGGACCGAGCTTCGCGAGCTGATTGAGCAGCGACGGCGCGGCTGGGGCGGCCCATGGCTGTGGGGCCATCGTCTGGCTTGGACTAATTGACAGCCATCGCTCCGGTTCCTAGCTTCACGCTCCCTTTTTCGGAGCTTTTCCAAGCGGCGATGGTGAGCGAACGGGAACTGGCGGCTTCGGCGCGTGCATGGCCTTTCGAGGAGGCGCGCAAGCTCGTCGAGCGTATCGGGGCGAAGATACCGGAGAAGGGCTATGTCCTGTTTGAAACGGGATACGGCCCCTCCGGCCTACCCCATATCGGCACCTTCGGCGAGGTCGTGCGCACAAGCATGGTGCGCCAGGCCTTTCGCCGGCTCTGTGATGTGCCCAGCCGGCTGTTCGCCTTCTCCGACGACATGGACGGGCTGCGCAAGGTGCCTGACAATGTGCCCAACCAGGAGATGCTGCGGTCCTACCTCGGCACCGTGGGCGTCGACGGCATCGAACATGGCGGGCTGCCCCTGACCCGTATTCCCGATCCTTTCGGCTGTCACGAAAGCTTCGGGCACCACAATAACGCGCAGCTTCGCAAGTTCCTCGACGATCTCGGCTTCGACTACGAGTTCCAGAGCTCGACCGACTGGTACATGTCTGGCCGCTTCGATGCAGCGCTCCTTTCCGTTCTGGAGCGCTATGAAGAAATCATGGCGGTCATGCTTCCCTCGCTGCGCGAGGAGCGGCGCCGGACCTACTGTCCGTTCCTGCCGATCAGCCCTCGCTCGGGGCGTGTGCTGCAGGCACCGGCGGTGGAGGTGAAGCCTTCAAAGGGTGCCATCGTCTTCCGCGACGAAGAGGGGGAGCTGTTCGAGGCCCCTGTTACCGGCGGCCGGTGCAAGCTGCAATGGCGGGTCGATTGGGCGATGCGCTGGCACGCGCTCGGCGTCGACTACGAGATGTCGGGCAAGGATCTCATCGATTCGGTCAAGCTTGGCAGCCGGATCTGCACGATTCTGGGAAGCCGCCCGCCGGAGGGTTTCAACTACGAGCTGTTCCTCGACGAAGAGGGGCAGAAGATCTCGAAATCCAAGGGCAACGGGCTTTCGGTCGAGGAATGGCTGCGCTATGCGCCGGCGGAGAGCCTGTCGCTCTTGATGTATCAGAAACCGCGCGCCGCCAAGCGCCTCTATTTCGACGTGATCCCGCGCACGGTCGACGATTATCTCGATTTCCTGCGCAAGTTCCCCGCCGAGGAACCGGCGCGGCGTCTTGAGAATCCGGTTTGGCACATCCACGACGGCCACCCGCCGCAACCGGAGGCGCCGTTCGGCTACGCAATCCTCCTCAATCTCGCGGCGGTGGCGAATGCGGAGGAGCCTTCGATACTTTGGGGTTTCATCAGCCGCTACCAGGCGCAAGCGACGCCCGAGCGCGCCCCAATGTTGGACCGGCTGGTTCGCCACGCCATCCGCTACTACCAGGACTTCGTGAAGCCGGCGAAGCGTTACCGCGCGCCGACGGACGTCGAGCGCGGCGCTCTCGAGGATCTCGTGCGCGTGCTGCAATCGCTGCCTGTCGGCGCCGACGCCGAGGCGATCCAGACCGAAGTCTACGAGGTCGGCAAGCGCCATCCTTTCCCGGAACTCAAGGCCTGGTTCAGCGCGCTCTATGAAGTGCTTCTGGGACAGCCCCAGGGCCCGCGCTTCGGCTCCTTCATCGCGCTTTACGGGCTCCCCGAGACGGTCCAGCTCATTCGCGAAAGGCTGACGGAAGAGAGATGACAGGTGACAGACCAGGCGGCAATGCTATTGTGGCGCGCCTTCGATCCGCCCCCAGCCTCCGACCCCCGATATCCGTACCATGATCAGCCATCATGCCGCCTTGATCTACACCATGGTCCTTGTCTCCGCCTCGGACCGGAACATGACCGACGCCGAGCTGGAAACGATGGGCGAGACCATCGGCCATCTGCCGATTTTCAAGGATTATGACCGCAGACTGCTGCCGAAGACCGCCTCGGCATGCGCCGAGCTTCTTGACGATGAGAACGGCCTCGAACGCGCGCTTGACCTGATCAAGAGCGCCTTGCCCGAGAAACTTCGGGAGACGGCTTATGCGCTGGCCTGCGACGTCGTCGCCAGCGACCGAGAGGCCAGCCAGGAGGAGCTGCGCATGCTGGAGTTGATTCGCGATGCGCTTGGCATCGACCGTCTGGCGGCGGCGGCGATCGAGCGCGGGGCACGGGCCCACTACAGGCGGCTTTAGGGACGGACTGAGGGAATGGGGTCCCTTGAGGGCCGGAAAATCGGCTTCATCGGCGCCGGAGTAATGGGCCGATGGATGATCGGCCATCTGTCGGCTGCGGGCGCCGAGCTTACCATTCATAATCGCACCCGCGCCAAGGCGGAGGCGCTGGCGGCGCCGAAAATCCGTGTCGCCGATTCTGTCGCGGATGCGGCGCGCAGCGCCGATATGCTGATCCTCATGGTGACCGACACGGCCGCCGTCGAATCGGCATTGCTCGGAAAGGACGGGGCGGCGCAGGCCTTGAAGATCGGAGCGCTGGTCATCGACATGGGAACTACTGCGGTGGCCGCCACTCGGGCATTCGCGGAGCATCTTGCCGGTCAGGGGGTGGACTATGTCGACGCCCCGGTTTCCGGCGGAGAGCCGGCCGCGCGCGAGGCGCGCCTGACCATCATGGCCGGCGGCTCGGATGCGGCGATCGCCCGCGCCCATCCTGTGTTGGAGGTGCTGGGCAGCCGTATCACTCATGTCGGGGAAGTCGGTGCCGGCCAGGTCGCCAAGGCGGCCAACCAGATCATTGTCGCGCTCACGATCGGCGCGGTCGCCGAGGCCTTCGCGCTGGCCCGGCGCGCCGGCGTCGACCCCGCTCGGGTGCGCGAGGCGATCCGTGGCGGATTTGCCGAATCGCGAATACTCGAGATCCATGGCGAGCGCATGGTGACCGGCTCCTTCCAACCGGGCGGACGCGTCAGAATTCAGCGCAAGGATGTGGATCAGGCGCTGGGGCTGGCCCGCTCGGTCGAGCTCGAGCTGCCTGCCTCTCGGCTCAGCCTCACGCTCTGGGACGAAATGATCGCCCGCGGCTGGGGCGATCTGGACCATAGCGCCCTGATCAAGCTGATCGAGGCGGGGGTCGCGAAAAGATAGGGTGCCGGGCTTGCGAGACGGTCGGCCGCGTCATCGGCGCAGGACTGGCTGGCTGCGCGGAATGGCTTATCTTAGTGAGGTCATGCCTCGCTTGTCCTTGGCGGCAGGCTTGGCTCATCAGTAGTTGATCGATGCGCAATCAAGCACCCCCATCGGCACAGGCCGGCGACAGCTGGCGCCAGCAGTTCGCCGCGCTGCGCGGCCTTACGCCCTATCTCTGGCCGAGGCGGCGGCCCGATCTCAAGGCGCGGGTCGTGCTGGCGCTCCTGTCCCTCGCCGCCGCCAAGATCGTAACAGTCTATATCCCCATATTCATGAAGCAGGCGGTGGATGCGTTGTCCGTCGAGGACAAGGTGCTGATCGCGTTACCGCTCGCCGCCATCCTGGCCTATGGGCTTGCGCGCATCCTCAGCCTGGCTTTCGGCGAGTTGCGCGATGCCGTATTCGCCAAGGTCGCGCAGCGAGCAATCCGCACGGTCGCGCTCGCCACCTTCCGCCATCTTCATTCCTTGAGCCTGCGCTTTCATCTCGACCGCCAGACTGGAGGCCTCAGCCGCGCCATCGAGCGCGGCACGAAGGGCATCGATTTTCTGCTCTCCTATGTCCTTTTTTCAGTGCTGCCGACCCTGCTTGAGATCGCGATGGTCGCCGGCATCCTATGGTGGATGTTCGACTGGCGGTTTTCGGCTGTGACGCTGATCGCCGTCGCCGGTTATGTCTGGTTCACCTTCGCCATCACCGAATGGCGCATCAAGCTACGCCGCGCCATGAACGAGAGCGACAGCGAGGCCTCTACCAAGGCCATCGACAGCCTGCTCAACTACGAGACGGTGAAGTATTTCGGCAATGAGGAGCATGAGGCCAGGCGGTTCGACGCCGCCTTGCGCGTCTACGAGAAGGCGGCGGTGAAAAGCGAGACCAGCCTCGCCATTCTCAATGTCGGTCAGACCGCGATCATCTCCGTGGGAGTCAGCATCATGATGATCCTGGCCGCGGTGGAAGTCCGCGGCGGCCGGATGACGGTCGGAGATTTCGTGTTGGTCAACGCCTATCTCATTCAGCTCTATATGCCGCTCAACTGGCTCGGCACGGTTTACCGAGAGATCAAGCAGTCGCTGATCGACATGGAGCAGATGTTCCGCCTTCTGGCGGTGCCCCAGGAAGTGGCCGATCGGCCGGGCGCATCGCCCTTGAGGCTGGCGGGCGCCGAGGTCAGGTTCGAGCGGGTCGGTTTCGCCTACGATCCGCGCCGGCGGATTCTCGAGGAGGTGGGTTTCGCCATTCCGGCCGGGCGCAAGCTTGCGATCGTCGGCCCAAGCGGTTCGGGCAAGTCAACGATCGCGAGGCTTCTCTTCCGCTTTTATGACGCAACCGATGGGCGCATCGTCATAGACGGGCAGGATATCCGCGAGGTCACGCAAACGTCGCTGCGAGCGGCGATCGGTATCGTTCCGCAGGACACGGTGCTTTTCAACGACACTATTTTCTATAACATCGCCTATGGCGATCCGAGCGCAACACGCGCGGAGGTGGAAGAGGTGGCGCGCCTGGCCCGCATCGACCAGTTCATCCGCAGCCTGCCCGATGGCTATGACACGCGCGTCGGCGAGCGGGGCCTCAAGCTCTCCGGCGGCGAGAAGCAGCGCGTTGCGATTGCCAGAACAATGCTGAAACGGCCGGCGGTCCTGATCTTCGACGAGGCGACCTCGGCCCTCGACACGCATACGGAGAAGGCGATCCAGGCGAGCCTCGCGGAGGTCTCGGCCGATCGCACGACCCTGATCATCGCCCACCGTTTGTCCACGGTAATCGATGCCGACGAGATTCTCGTCCTCGATCAGGGCCGGGTGGTCGAACGCGGCCGGCATGCCAAGCTGCTTGCCCAGAATGGCAGCTATGCGGCGATGTGGCGCCGCCAGCAGGAGGCGGCCGAGCGCGAGCGGCTGGTCGAGGCGCAATGACCGGCCGCGGACCGAGTCTCACGCACATCGCGCTGCAGGTGCGCGATCTCGACCGGTCGGCGGCCTTCTACGAAACCTATTGCGGGCTCAAGATCGTCCATGAGCGCAACGACCGCGGCACCCGCATCCTTTGGCTGGCCGAGCCGGGTCGCGAGCGCGACTTCATCATCGTGCTGATGCCTGGAGGACAGGGGCACGTTCCGGCGCAGGGCGATTACAGCCATCTCGGCTTCGCGCTCGCGAGCAAGGCCGAGGTGGACGCGATGGCCCAACGCGCCCAGGCCGAAGGGCGTCTGGTCTGGCCCCCCAAGCAGGAGCCTTTCCCTGTTGGCTATTATTGTGGCGTCGTCGACCCGGACGGAACCATGGTCGAATTCAGCTATGGTCAACCGCTCGGTCCCGGCGCCCGCGAAGAGGCGGAACGGACGCGGTCATGATCCTGGTCACCGGCGGCACCGGCACGGTCGGGCGACTGGTCTTGGAGGGGCTCGCCGCCGCCGGTCTCGAGATCCGTGCCTTGGTCCGCAATCTGGAGGCGGCCCGGGCCTTGGATCTGCCGTCGGTGGAATTCGTTGCAGGCGATCTTGCCGATTCGAGCAGCATCGAGCCGGCGCTCGCGGACGTCGATTGTGTGGTGGCGATCTCCAGCTTCAACCCGGAGATGGCGCGCCTCCAGGGCAATCTCGCCGGGGCGGCCGCGCGTTGCCCGACGCGCCCCAGGCTTGTCAAGCTTTCGGGCATGGGCGCGGATCCGAACGGGCCCACCCTTATGTCGCGACTGCATGGCGAGACAGAGCGACGCATCGTCGATCTTGGCTTGGCCTGGACCTTCGTGCGTCCGGCGCTCTTCATGCAGAATTTTCTGTTGATGGCCGAATCGATCCGGCGCACCGGCTCCTTCGCGTTGCCGGCAGGCGATGCCGCAATCGCGCAAGTGGATGCCCGCGACATCGCCGCCGTGATCGTGCGGGCGGTGGTCGACATCGAACATGAGGGCAAGGCCTACGACATTACCGGGCCCGAACCCTTCACCTATTGGGAGGCGGCCGAGATCCTGAGTGCGGTCGCCGGTCGTGCGATCGCTTATCGGCCGGTCAGCCCGTCCCAGTACAAGGCGCAGCTCGAAAGCTTCGGCGCCGCCGGTTGGATGGCCGATGCTCTGAACGAACTTTTCGCTCTCTATCGCGCCGGCGCCGGGCTCGCCACCACCGACCATATCCGTCGCATCACCAGCCAGGCTCCGCGTTCCTTCGCCACCTTTGCGCGCGACCATGCCGAAGTCTTCCGCCGATCCTGAAGAGAGCTTGCAGAGCGAGCTGGCGCAGCGGGTCGCCAAGGGTGACCGGCGGGCGCTTGCCCGTGCCATCACGCTGGTCGAATCGACGCGGCCCGAGGATCGGGCGCCCGCTGAGGCGCTGATGGCCGCGCTGCCGCAGTCCACGGGCGAGAGCTTGCGCATCGGCATCGCAGGCGCCCCCGGGGTCGGAAAGTCAACGCTGGTCGAGGTGCTCGGCCTGCACGCGATCGCGCAGGGCCACCGGTTGGCCGTCCTTGCGGTCGATCCCTCATCGCCGGTGAGCGGCGGCTCCATTCTCGGCGACAAGACCCGCATGACGGAGCTCTCGAAGACGAGCGCCGCTTTCATTCGCCCTTCGCCTGCGGCCGGCCGGCTGGGTGGCGTGGCAAGGCGCACCGCCGAGGCCATACGCCTGTGCGAGGCGGCGGGATATGACCGCATTCTCATCGAGACCGTCGGTCTGGGCCAGTCCGAGACGGCGATCGCAGGACTGGTCGATCTCGTGTTGCTGCTGGTGGCCCCGGGTGGTGGCGACGAGCTGCAGGGCATCAAGCGCGGGATCGTGGAAACGGCCGATATCCTGGCCGTCACCAAAGCCGATGGCGCGATGCTGGAGCTGGCGGGACGCACCGCGGCCGAATACCAGCATGCGCTTCGACTGATCCGGCCCGCGGCCGACTGGGCCCCGATTGCACGTACCTGCTCGGCTTTGACCGGCGCGGGGATCGCGGAGCTCTGGGAGCAGTTCGAGCGATTTCGGATGGCGGCGGGGCCGGCCGGCCTTGCGGCCCGCCGCGCCGAGCAGGCGATCGGTCAATTCTCCGCCGAGATCGAGGAAGAACTTCGGGCGCGGCTGAGCCAAACTGGGCACGCCGAGCGGCTGGCACGGCTGAAGACGGAGGTCGCAGAGGGGCGCCTTACCCCGCGCGCTGCCGCTCGGGCGCTTGTGTCCGAGCTGTCCGGGCCGGGGAAGAGGTCCGCCCGCAAGCCTTGACGCTCGCCGGTCCGCTCGCGTAAAACCCCGTGCCGCGCCGGGCGACCTCCCGCCGATGCGCATATCATGCTCTCTCGAAGGAATTTGGCCATGGCACGGCGCTGCGTGATCACCGGCAAGGGCGTACAGTCCGGCCATAATGTCAGCCACGCCAATAACAAGACGAAACGGACGTTCCGTCCGAACCTGCAGCGCGCTTCCTTTCTAAGCGATGCGCTCGGCCATTCGGTGCGACTGCGGCTCAGCGCCAATGCGATCCGTACGATCGAGCATAACGGCGGCATCGACGCCTTTCTGCTCGGCACCGCCGATTCCAGGCTCGGGGAGGAGGCCCTGCGCCTGAAACGCCGGGTCGAGCGGGCAAAGGCCCGCCGAGAGGCCGCGTAGACTACCAAGGCCCTTTGGCCCTTTCATTGGGGCTTGCCCAACCGACCCTTTGGGAAAGATCATGGCCGGCGGTGGTGGTGCTTGCCGTCACCTCTGGTTAATTTCCGACCGAAGGAGCTGCTGAAAATGCTCGCTCGACGCAAGCTCATGACCGGCTTGGCCGGACTGCCCATCGCCGCCATTCTCGCCGATCCGCGGCTTGCCGCCTATGCCGCCGAGGCGACCGAGGCGGTTTCCATCACCTCCAAGGACGCAGAGAGCGTGTCAGGGGCGATCGCCCTGCCCGCCGAACAGCCCGCGCCCGCCGTCCTGCTCATCCACGAATGGTGGGGCCTGAACGATCAGATCAAGTCGATGGCGGCCGAGTTTGCGAAGGAAGGCTATGTGGCGCTTGCCGTCGACCTGTTTGGCGGCTCGGTCGCGGCCAGCCCGGAGGAGGCACAGGCGCTGACGCAATCGGTCGATGCGTCCAAGGCCACCGACACTTTGGTCTCGTGGGTGGAATGGCTGAGGGCCAATCCTGCCGTGAACGGCAAGGTGGCGACGGTGGGCTGGTGCTTCGGCGGCGGCTGGGCGATCAACGCGGCGATTGCGACGCCGGTCGAGGCGACCGTGATCTATTATGGGCGGGTGCCGCAGAGCGCCGATGAGGTGAAGACGGTGTCGGGCCCGGTCCTTGGTCATTTCGCCGAGCAGGACAGGTTCATCGACCGTCCGATGGTGGGCGGCTTCGAGAAGGCGATGAAAGAGGCCGGCAAGCCGCTGACCTTGTACTGGTACGACGCAGACCATGCCTTCGCCAATCCGACGGGGGCCAATTACGATGGCGCCGACGCTCAGGCCGCCTGGTCAAGGACGCTCGAGTTCCTCAAGCAGGCGCTTGGCTGACGGTAGGAACGAGCCTCGGGACAATCGGCGCGCGAGGGGAAGAGGGTATAGATCGACCAGCACCATGCCGCCGAAAAGGCGGCCGGATCCGAACAATTCACGCGAGCGCGGGATAGGACCAATTACGAGATCAGGCTCCCGAGGCAGTGCGCTCCGCTTGGTGGGTCTCCTCACTCTCGGGCGTCTGACCTCCCTTGCGGGCGGCAAGGCGGCGCGCTTTCTCGACCGCGGAGTTCAGATCGGTTTGCGTGCAGAGGCCCAAGAGCACCGGATCTTTCGGGCGGATATTCGGCGCGTTCCAGTGCGTGCGATCGCGGATCGCCTGGATGGTCGGCTTGGTGGTGCCGATCAACCGCGCGATCTGGCTGTCGGGCAACTCGGGATGGTGTCGCAGCAGCCAGGCGATGGCGTCCGGTTTGTCCTGCCGCTTGGAAACCGGCGTGTAGCGCGGACCCTTGGTGCGGGTCGCCGGCATCGGTATGTCGCGCTTGGCGATCTGGAGTCGCGCCGTCGGGTCCTTGACGCAGCGGTCGATCTCCTCCTGCGTTACCTGGCCGTTTACGACCGGGTCCAGCCCGACCATTCCGACTGCAACCTCGCCGTCGGCAATCCCCTGGACCTCCAGCGCGTGCAAGCCGCAGAACTCCGCAATCTGGTCGAAGGTGAGGGCGGTGTTCTGGATCAGCCACACCGCGGTGGCTTTCGGCATCAGGGGCTTTGCCATCAGTCACATCCTCCAAATCCGACCGGGGTGGACGGCTCCTTGACCGGGCCGTCCCTCAAAGCGAATGAGGAGACCGATCCCGCGCGCATCCAGACAAGGATGGATATAGGTAGCCGCGCCGCGCCGCGCGAGGGGGTCGAAAAGCGCTTTGGGCCAGCCCGAAGGCAGTCTTACCACCCCTTGGTCCTAGACCACCAGCACGATCTTGCCGATATGGGCGCCGGTTTCCATCAAACGATGTGCATCGGCGGCCCGTCTCAGCGGAAAGCGGCCCTCGATCACCGGTGCGATCCGGCCGGCAGCTATGAGGGGCCACACCTTCTCCTCGAGGCTGCGTGCGATCGCGCCCTTCTGTGCCACCGAGCGGGGACGCAAGGTCGAGCCGGTAAGGGTCAGGCGTTTCAGCATCACGGGAAGGAAATTGACCTCGACCTTTGAGCCCTTGAGGTAGGCGATGTTGACCAGCCGCCCCTCGGTGGCGAGAAGCGAGATGTTCTTCTGGATATAGTCGCCGCCGACCATGTCCAGGATCACATCGACCCCTCGGTCGCCTGTGCAATTCTGGATGATCGCCACGAAATCTTCCTCCCGATAATTGATAGCTCGCTCGGCGCCAAGCTTCTCACAAACCTGGCACTTCATGTGGGTTCCCGCCGTTGCGAAGACACGCGCTCCGAAAGCGCGCGCAAGCTGGATGGCGGTCGTTCCGATACCGCTCGATCCGCCATGAACGAGACAGGTCTCGCCCGCAGCAAGCCGCGCTCGTTCAAAGAGGTTGGTCCATACAGTAAAAAAAGTTTCTGGGAGCGCCGCCGCGCGGACCAGATCGAGACCATCTGGAATGGGGAGCGCCTGCGGCTCCGGCACCGTGCAGAACTCGGCATAGCCGCCGCCCGCGACGAGCGCGCAGAGTTCGTCTCCTTCCTCCCAGCGGCTCACCCCCTCGCCAACGGCGACCACGGTGCCTGCGATCTCCAATCCTGGAATATCGCTGGCGCCCTTTGGCGGCGGGTAGCCGCCTTGCCGCTGCAGCACATCGGGCCGGTTGACCCCGGCCGCCGCCACGCGGACCAGGATCTCGCCCTTGACGGGCCTGGGCAGAGGGCGCAGGGCGGGAACCAACACCTCCGGTCCCCCCGGCGATTTGATTTCGATCGCGCACATGGTTTCAGGCAGGGCGTTCGCCATGCTTCCAGAACCCCATCAAAAGCTGCATCGGCTTTGGCCGCCGCGGATCGATGATCTAATATGGTGGGCCGGGGCGGACAAGGAGCGACTTGGGAGCAACGGGCGATGCCGATCGATGCCGACGATCTGGAGCCGATCAAGAAGAAGATCGAGCCCCTCAATCTCGACGCCCTCTCGATCGAGGAGTTGGAGGCCTATATCGGCCAGCTCTCAGCCGAGATTGAGCGCGCCAGGGTCAAAATCGCGGCCAAGAAGGCACATCGCGATGCTGCAGGCTCAATTTTCGGCAGCCGAAAATCGTGAAAAGGCCCGCCCGGGGATGGCGAGCGGCGCCCGGGCTCGCAAAAATAAAATGACTAAACACCGCGGACGTTAACCCTATTCATCAATCGTTAATAAATTGGCGGGATCATTCGTTTCGGGAACGGGGGTCGCATGCTGCCGTTCCCGTGATCGGTTCGCCGATCATTCTCGACGCCTCCCTGTTCAAACTCGAGCCGCCGCCCCGCAGGGACGGCGGCTTTCTGTCAATTCCGGCCCGAAAAAGGGGTACGCCCAATCCCTTGACGGAAGCGCGCCACTTTTGTGCCTGATTCCGCCTTGACCTAAGCCCCTGGCAGCCCTAACGTCGGCCTCCGTCGGCAAGTTGAACAGGTCGAGGCTTCGAGAAAGAGAGGGCCGCCATCGGAGCGGCCCTCCGTTTTTTTTGGCGCACCGTGACCCTCAAGCCACAGCTGACCCACCGCGACCTGAGGATCGACGGCGCAGCCGTTCATCTTGTGTCGGTCTCCAAGGCATCGCCGGGGTCCAAGACGCTCCTGCTCTTGCACGGAGCCGGCATGGATCAGCGAGTGTGGGCGCCCCTCCTCGCCGAGTTCGCCGCCCACAATGTGCCAGCGCTGGCCGTAGACCTTCCGGGGCATGGGCGCTCGGAAGGAGCCGCATTGACCCGGGTCTCGGCAATAGCCGATTGGGTGCTACGACTGACCGACACGCTCGGAGAGGAGCGGCTGGCGCTCGCCGGCCACAGCATGGGCGCGATCATCGCCCTGGAAGCGGCCGCTTTACTCGGTAAGCAGGTTTCGGCGCTTGGCCTGATCGCGGCCGCATTTGAGATGCCGGTGAATGCGGCCCTGTCGGCAGCCGCGGAGAAGGATCTCGAGCGGGCGGCGGCGATGATCTCAAGCTGGGCCTTTGGTCCGGCCGCCCAAGCGAGGGGAGAGGCCGAGGCGGGGCGCAGGATGATCGCGCAATCGCCGCCCGGCGTCCTGGCGGCCGACCTTCGGGCTTGTGCCAGCTACAAAGGCGCGGCCAAGGCGGCCGAGCAGATCCGATGCCCAACCGTGGTCGTCGCCGGAGCCAAGGACCGGATGACCCCGGCCGGACGTGGGCGTGCCCTGGCCGAGGCGATCGCGGGCGCGCAGTTCGTGGAGCTGCCCGAAATCGGCCATATGCCGATCATCGAGGCGCCTGCGCTTGTTGCCGATGCGCTTGTCAGGATCTCAAAATGATGGAAGGGCCGGTCGTCTCGGACGCCCAGCCCTTCTCATTGCAGTCCTGGATCAGATCGGCGGCTCAGGCAGCCTTGCTGTCGATCACTTTCGGCTCGGGCTTGGCCGTGTCGATCTTGATGGTGCGGGGCTTCATCGCCTCGGGAATCTCGCGAACGAGGTCGATATGCAGCAATCCGTTCGCCAGATCGGCGCCAGTGACCTGGATATGATCGGCGAGCTCGAAGCGCCGGTCGAAAGCCCGGCGGGCGATGCCGCGATGCAGGAATTGCTTCGGCTCCTCTTCCTTCGCCGCTTTTCCGGTGACGGTGAGCACGCCCTCCTGGACTGAAAGGCTCAGCTCGTCCGCCGAGAAACCCGCCACCGCCATGGTGATGCGATAAGCGTTCTCCGCCGTTTTCTCGATATTGTAGGGCGGGTAGGACGGTGCCGATTCATCGACCCGGCTGGCGGAGTCAAGGAGCCGCATCATGCGGTCGAAGCCGACGGTCGAGCGGAATAGTGGGGAAAGATCGTAAGTGCGCATGTTTCCATATCCTCCTCTTGAGCAACATGGCGATGGGGGATCACCGAGATCGGCCGAATCCCCGTCTTCTTCTGCCGCCGGACCCTCTAGGAGGCGCCCGCAGCCGACCTGCATTTAGGCAAGGAATTGCACGGGTTCAAGGGGCGTTTCGGCGGGTCCCTCTTGCTCCACCGACCTCTGACTAGGACGGCCGCCGCCTATTTCTTCGCTTCGAACCCCTGGAAGCGTTTTTTGAACTTGGCGAGCTGGCCGCCGCTGTCGATCAGACGATGGACCCCGGTCCAGGCGGGGTGCGATTTCGGATCGATGTCGAGCCGGAGGGTATCGCCTGCCTTTCCCCAAGTGGACCGGGTCTTGAAGCTGGACCCGTCGGTCATCACCACATTGATCTCGTGGTAGTCGGGGTGAATGCCTTTCTTCATGGCGACGATCCCAGGGCTGGCGCAAGGCGGCGGTTTATAACGAAGGCTCGCGGCCAGGGCAAGCCTTGCGACTTGCGGCCGAGGGGTCCCGGCGTCTAATACGGCTCCGCGATGGTCAGAATCGATCCCAAACCCGGAATCGATCGTGCGCGCGTCCGCTCGATTGCCCCGTTGCGGGCGCTATGGCCGTTCCTCAAGCCCTATCGCGCGCAGATTCTGGGGGCGACGCTCTGCCTCGCCATCGCCGCCGTCACCGTGCTGGCGTTGGGACAGGGTCTGAAGGCGCTGATCGATCGTGGGTTCGGCACTGGCGAGGCGGCGATGCTCGACCGCGCGGTGCTGTTGCTCTTAGCCGTCGTGCTGGTCTTGGCGGCATCTACCTATGGACGTTACTACCTTGTTACCTGGCTTGGCGAACGGGTCGTCGCAGATCTTCGCCGGGCCGTCTTCGATCGCGTCCTGGCCTTGGAACCTGGCTGGTTCGAGGAGGTTCGCACTGCCGAGGTGATCTCGCGGCTCACGACCGACACCACGGTGCTGCAGGCGCTTGTAGGCGGCTCGGTCTCGGTGGCGTTGCGCAATCTGCTGCTCTTCCTTGGCGGCACCGCGCTGATGTTCGTCACCGACGCGCGGCTTACCGGCCTTGTCTTCCTGGTGGTGCCGCTGGTGTTGCTGCCGATCCTGCTTTTCGGCAGGCGCGTGCGCCGTCTCTCAAGGGAAAGTCAGGACCGGATCGCCGAGCTCGGCAGCTATATCGACGAGAGCCTGCATGGGATCCGGACCGTGCAGGCGTTCACCCATGAGGCTGTGGATCGGATCCGTCTCGGTGAGTATGTGGAGAGCGCTTTCATGGTGGCGGTGCGCCGCACGCGCGCCCGGGCGCTTCTGACCGCCGCGGTGATCGCCCTCGTCTTTGGAGCGGTCTCCATCGTGCTTTGGCTGGGCGGGCATGATGTTGTGAGTGGCCGGATCAGCCCCGGCGATCTGTCCGCCTTCGTATTCTACGCCATCGTCGTGGCCGGCTCGGTCGGGGCGCTCTCCGAGGTCGCCGGCGATGTCCAACGCGCCGCCGGCGCCATGGAACGGCTGAGCGAGCTTTTGACCACGCGCCCGCGGATCAGCGCTCCCGATCGCCCTGTTTCGCTCCCGGAGCCTGCGCGCGGCGCGGTCGAGTTCGTGGAGGTCTCGTTCCGCTATCCGAGCCGGCCAGAGCGTCCGGCGCTGCATCGCGTCTCCTTCCGCATCGCACCGGGGGAACGGGTCGCGCTGGTTGGTCCGTCAGGCGCGGGCAAGACCACGGTGCTGCAGCTGATCCTCAGGTTTTACGACGCGGATAGCGGGCGCATCCTCTTTGACGGGGTCGAACTGCGCCAAGCCGATCCGAAGGCGGTGCGCGCGCGAATCGGGTTGGTGGCGCAGGAGCCGACCATCTTCGCCGCGGATGTCGCCGAAAATATCCTTTACGGTCGACCCGAAGCCGACAAGGCCATGGTCCGGGCGGCGGCCGAGGCGGCATACGCAACCGAGTTCATCGATCGACTGCCGGCGGGCATGGCCACTCAGCTCGGCGAGCGCGGCGTGCGGCTGTCGGGCGGACAGCGCCAGCGTATCGCCATAGCCCGCGCCATTCTTCGCAACCCCGCACTGTTGCTGCTCGATGAAGCGACCAGCGCGCTCGACGCGGAAAGCGAGCGCCTGGTGCAGGCCGCGCTCGACCGGCTGATGGCGGACCGCACGACACTGGTCATCGCCCACCGCCTTGCGACCGTGCTGATGGCCGACCGTATCCTGGTCATGGACCGGGGGGCTATCGTCGAGTGCGGCCGTCACGAGGAGCTGGTGCGCGCCGGCGGTCTCTATGCGCGCCTGGCGGCTCTGCAATTCAATTCGGATGCCATGAGTCAGCCAGAAAACAGAAGCGGTCTGACGTCTGTCATTTGAACTCCGCCATCTGAGTTCCCATCGCCAGAAACTTCTCACGACGGCGGGCCTTCAGGTTGCCGCTTTCGTTGCGTAGCTGCGCCAGCGCGCCTTCAAGCGCATCGCCGACCGCGTCAATGGCGGCACTGCGGTCGCGGTGGGCTCCCCCCAAGGGCTCGGGCACGATGGCGTCGATCACCTTGAGCCTGAACAGATCGGCTGCGGTCAACTTCAGCGCCTCGGCGGCATCCTGCGCATGCTCGGCGCTTCGCCAGAGTATGGAGGCGCAGCCTTCCGGAGAGATCACCGAATAGACCGCATGCTCGAGCATCAGCACTGTGTTGGCCGCGGCCAGCGCGATGGCGCCGCCCGAGCCCCCCTCGCCGATGATGATCGAAACCAGCGGCACGTCGATCTCGAGACAGGTGGCGATGCAGCGAGCAATTGCCTCTGCCTGTCCGCGTTCTTCGGCCCCCACTCCGGGATAGGCGCCGGGCGTGTCGACCAGGCTCACTACCGGCAAACTGAAATGGTTGGCCAAGCGCATGAGGCGCTGGGCCTTCCGGTAACCCTCCGGCTTGGCCATGCCGAAATTGTGGCGGACACGAGTCTCCGTGTCGGAGCCTTTTTCCTGACCGATGATCATTGCTGACCAGCCGCGCAAGCGTCCGATGCCTCCGATCACTGCCGGGTCATCGGCATAGAGCCTATCTCCTGCCAGCGGAGTAAATTCCTCGACCAGTCCGTGAATATAGTCCTTAAGGTGCGGTCGCTCGGGATGTCGGGCGACCAGCGTCTTCTGCCACGGTGTCAGTTTGGCATAGGTTTGGCGCAGAAGCCGGTCCACCTTGATTTGAAGCCGCGACACCTCCTCGGCGATGTTGAGGTCGCCCGCGTTGGCCAGGTGGCGCAACTCCTCGATCTTGCCTTCGAGCTCGGCGATCGGCTTTTCGAAATCGAGAAAGGTTGGCATCCCCCCGTCACCGTGTTTGCAGCCGAACGCCGCTTCAGACCGACTTCACCTGCTCGGCCTTGCGCACCAGCACCTCGGCCTGGCGAATCGAGGCGATGTCAATCAGCTTGCCGTCGAGGGCAACAGCACCTTTGCCCTCGCGCTTGGCCTGCTCCATCGCTTCCAGGATTCGCTTGGCCTTGGCGACCTCCGCCTCGCTCGGGCTGAACACCTCGTTGGCAAGAGCGATCTGGCTTGGATGTATCGCCCATTTGCCTTCGCAGCCAAGCACGGCGGCGCGATAGGCCTGAGCCTTGTAGCCGTCCGGATCGGAATAGTCACCGAAGGGCCCGTCGATCGGTCTGAGCCCATAGGCACGCGCGGCGACCACCAATCGGGCCAAGGCATAGTGCCACATATCGCCCCAATGCACGGCGCGATTGCCGGCATCGTCCTTGTCCGTGAGCACGGAGTAGAGCGGGTTCGGGCCGCCGATATTGGTGGTGCGCGCCCTGGTCGAGGCCGCATAGTCGGCGACGCCGAAATGCAGGGATTCGTTGCGCTTGCTGGCGGCGGCGATTGCATCGACGTTGGCCATGCCCAGCGCGGTTTCGATGATCAACTCGAAGCCTATGCGCTTCTTGCGCTTGATCGCGGTCTCGCATTGGGTGACAAGCATATCCACCGCATAAACATCTGCGGCGGTGCCGACTTTCGGGATCATGATGAGATCGAGACGCTCGCCGCCCTGCTCGACCACATCGACCACGTCCCGGTACATATAGTGGGTATCCAGTCCGTTGATGCGGACGGACACTGTCTTCTTGCCGAAATCCACTTCATTCAGAGCCTGGACGATGTTGCGTCGCGCCCTTTCCTTGTCGTCGGGCGCGACTGCGTCCTCGAGGTCCAGGAACAACAGGTCGACCGGCGATTTGGCCGCCTTTTCGAACAGCTCGGCTCGGCTGCCCGGCACCGCCAGCTCGCTTCGGTTGAGGCGCGCGGGTGCGGGCTCGATGATCGTAAAGCTCATTCGACTACCTCTCGATCTGGCGGTGGGTCGGCTGGAACGAGGGTCCGCTCGAAGTCACTTCGGACACCCGCGCAATAAGCATAGCCGGTGCCGCTGTCAACGACTGGAACGGTCGTCGGACCGCCGCTTTGCCAGCGGATGATGTTCGTGGACCAGCCGGGCAAGCCGATCGGGAAGGACGTGGGTGTAGATCTGCGTGGTCGCGATATCGGCATGACCGAGCATTTCCTGGACGCTGCGCAGATCTGCGCCATGGGCCAGAAGATGGCTGGCGAAGGCGTGCCGAAGCACATGGGGAGATACCGCGCGCCGCGCTATCCCGGCTTCCGCCGCCAGGGATTTGAGCTCTTGCGCGAAGCGCTGGCGGGTCAGGTGGCTGCCGCGCGACGGAAACAGCCAAGGCGAGGTCTCGCCCTTCTCGAGGCAGCCCACGCGCGCCTCGATCCAGCGCCCAACCGACTCGCGCGCCGGTTCTCCCAGCGGCACCAGCCGCTCCTTGCCGCCCTTTCCGCGAACGACCAGCGCCTCGCGCGCCCGCATGGCCGCGGCCAGGGGCAGGCTGACCAGCTCCGAAACGCGCAGACCCGTCGCATATAAGAGCTCCAGCATCGCCGCCAGTCGCATGCCCGCCAGTCCCTCCTTGGCATGGGCCGCGGCAATGAGCCGTTCCACCTCCGCCTCGCTCAAGATCTTCGGCAATGGCCGGCCTTGCCTCGGCCCATCGATGAGCTGGGTCGGATCCTCTTGCCTGACACCCTCGCTCACGAGAAACCGGTGGAACTGACGCAAAGCGCTGAGCCGCCTCTGCACGGTTCGGGGCGCAAGCCTGGCCCTGGCCATCCGGCCGATGTAACGACGGATCACTTCCTTGTCGGCGCCCTCGGGCGTCGTGCCGGCGCGGCGGAGAAAGGCTTCGTAGTCCTCGAGGTCGCGGCCATAGGCCTCGACCGTATTTTCCGATGCTCCCCGCTCGCCGACCAGCATTTCGAGAAACGCGTCAACATGACGGGAATGCGCGCGGGGCGAGGCGGCGCGGCCGGGGCGCGCCATCCCCTTCACGCTCCGTTGGCGATCGCTGCTTCGATCGCCAGATCCCGGACCTCGGCCTCAAGGCCGATGCGCCGCAAAGCCGTCAGAGCTTCCGCCAGGGCGCCCGCATCGGTCGAAGCGGGTCCGCCATCGCCGATCGCTATCAGGGCGAATAGCACCGTCTCGCCAACTCGCCGCGCCGCCGCTGCATTCCGTAAGGCAAGACCCAGCCCCGGATCGAAAAAACCTCCCGCGGGGGGCGCTGCTCCAGGCTGAACTGCACCGGCATCCAGGGGCAAGAGGCGGGCGACGGCGGCAAGACGCGCCCCCTCCGGCGTCGGCGCGGGACGCTCCAGAAAGGTCCGCGCCACCTGGTTCCAGGCGGGCAAAGTCTCTCCGGCAAGGGCCGACAACAACGCCAGGCCGGGCAGGCGGGCGGCAATGCCAGGATCGGCGGCGTTGGCGCGGGCGAGCGCCACCCAGCGTCGCGCGGCCTCGGGATCGCCGGCCAGAAAAAGCGCACGGGCGAAGGTGGGAGCAGAGCCGGCCAGTTCCTGGACGGGGGCAAGCGCCCGCAGAAAGGGCGCGTGCAAGCGCGCGGTCGCTGCGAGCAATGGATCGGCTCGCGAAAACTCGAGGGCCTGGCGCACCAAACGGGCGCGGGCAATCGGATCGGCCGTCTGCTGCACGGCCTGGTGCAGAGCCACCCGCCGCCGGGGCGTTTCAGGCCTCGGCGAGGCTGCGGCCGCTTCGCGCTCCTTGGTCTCGATTTTCAACCCTTGATAGGCGGCAGCCAGGACGGCAGGGTCGAGGAGGGCGAGCCGGGCGGCCCGCTCCGCCGCCGCCACGCGCGTCTCGCTTGCGACGGGCAAAGCGAGAAGTGCGGGCAGATAGGCCGGCTCGGCCGAGCCGAGCCACCGATCAGGGGGAGCTGCCTTGCCCTCGGCGAGCATCGCCAGCAGAAACGGGGTCGGCCGCGCATCCTCAGGCAGCGATCGATCGGTCGCGCCATCGGCGATGGCGATTGCGGCGCCGAGTGTCGGATCTGCCGAATCTTGCTCGCGCATGAGATCAAAAAGAAAATAGGCGCGGTCCCGATCGCCGATATGGAGGGCGCACAAGACGCTCAACCGCTCGCCGGCAGGATCGGCCGCGAAGGCCGCGTTCTGATCGATCAGGGCGCAGGCGTGGTTGATCCTGCCTGCGAGCAACAGTGCATCGGCGAGTTGGCCGGCCCTGATCGCATCCATCCGCCCCACCGGCGCCAGCGATCTCAGCTCGGCCGCATCGCCGGCATAGCCCAGGCCCAGCAGGCGATCTGCTCGTAGAAGGATCAAATCCGCACTGCCCGAGCCTTCCGGTGGCCTGGCGGAAGTCAGGAGAAGCCGTCGAGCCAGGCCACGTGCGGCGGGCGATCCGGCGCTCGGAATTTGCGGGATCAGCGCCTCGGCCAGGCTGCGGCTCGTACCGCGCCACAGATCCTGACCAAGACTGTCAGGTCCTTCGAGCGGACCAATTGCGTCATTGACGATCTCCTCGAGAGGGGTGGCCTCGATGCTCCCCGCCGTTGGCTTCGTCGCCGAACTTGCGGGTGGGACTACGCCAGGGGAAGCTTGCGGCGGGGGGGTCGATTCGTCCGGTTGCGCGGGGAAGAGCGGCGTCGGCGCGCCGGTCTGGGCGCCCGCCGCTGCCACCTGAAGAGTGAGGAGAAGGACCGCGCTCAGCCCGGACAGGCAGAGGCGCTCAGCCCTGCAGCCGCTCATTTGGAACGACCTTCTCCATGGGTTGGCGTGGGGCTTCCGGTTCCCACAGGGCCAGGGAGAGGACTCCTGCGAAGAGCAGCACGATCAGGACCAGGGCAACAAGAAGGAACAGCTTGCGCATGCAACCCGGCTGGTGTCGAAGGCTGTTTTCGGCCGATCCGGCGACCATAGGCCTCCGCCCCCTCAAGCCCGACGGAATTATGCTAGGGTCGTGCCGGCCGGGCGGCAGTCTATCGGCGTGGGTCCATGGTTTCAATCTCCGTGCCTAAGCTTGTTGCGACGCGCAAGACAGTGGGGAGGGCATGACAGCAACGAAGTTAACCGTGCCTAAGACGATCGTCATGGTGGGCCTCATGGGGGCGGGGAAGAGCTGCGTGGGCCGCCGCCTTGCGGCTGTTCTCGGATTGCCCTTTTGCGATGCGGACAAGGAAATCGAGGAGGCCGCAGGATGCTCGATCGCCGACCTGTTCACGCGCTATGGAGAGGCCGCCTTCCGCGATGGCGAGCGGCGGGTCATCCATCGCCTGATCGAGGGGCCGAAGCATGTGCTGGCGACCGGCGGCGGCGCCTTCATGGATCCGCGCACGCGCGCTCTGATCCGTGACAAATGCATCTCCGTCTGGCTTCGGGCGGATCTCGATCTTCTGATCCAGCGGACCCAGCGGCGCAGCAATCGTCCGCTGCTCAACGTGCCCAACCCGCAGGGAAAACTGGCCGAGCTCATCGCCGAGCGCCATCCGGTCTATGCCGAAGCCGATATCATTGTGGACAGCGACGATTCTCCCCCGGAGGTCACCGTCGACCGTGTGATGACGGCCTTGCGCCAATATCTATCCCATTCGGCGTCTCAGGGGTCGGCGGCGTGATCGAGAGGGTGAATGTCGCCCTTGGCCAGCGCAGCTACGAAATCCTGGTTGGCGAAGGGCTTCTGGGCGAAGCCGGTCGGCTGATCAGACCGTTCTTGAAAGAGCGGCGCGCCTTCGTCGTCACCGACGAGCGCGTAGCGGACCTGCATCTGCTGGGACTTTCGCGTGCGCTGGAAACCGAGGGCGTCGCTGCGCGCCCGGTGGTCCTGCCGCCGGGCGAAGGGAGCAAAGACTTCGCGCATCTGGAACGGTTGGTCGAGACCTTGCTTGACGAACAGATCGAACGCGGATCGCTCATCCTGGCGCTGGGGGGCGGGGTGATTGGCGATCTGGCGGGCTTTGTCGCCTCGATCCTTCTGCGCGGCGTCGATCTCGTCCAGCTGCCGACAACGCTGTTGGCCCAAGTGGACAGCGCGGTGGGCGGGAAGACCGGCATCAACACTCGCCACGGCAAGAATCTCGTCGGCAGCTTTCACCAGCCCCGGCTGGTCCTGGCCGATATCGATGCGCTTTCGACGCTGCCGAGACGCGAGTTTCTCGCCGGCTATTCCGAGGTGGTGAAGTACGGGCTGATCAACGATCCGGGTTTTTTCACTTGGCTTGAGGGCCATGCATCGGCGATTCGAGATGGCGCGCGCGCGGCGCGGCGACGAGCGGTCGCGAGCAGCTGCGCGGCGAAGGCGGCAATCGTCGCTCGCGATGAACGCGAGACCGGCGAACGCGCGCTGCTCAATCTCGGCCATACTTTCGGTCATGCTTTGGAAGCTGAATGCGGCTACAGCGCGGAGATGCTGCATGGCGAGGCGGTGGCCGTGGGCATGTGCCTGGCCTTCGATCTCTCCGTCCGGCTCGGGCTCTGTCCGATGGAGGACGCCGACCGGGTCCGACGCCATCTCGCGGTCGTCGGGCTGCCGACCGGCTTCGAGGCGTTTGCGCAACGGATCTGGGATCCTGACCGGTTGATTGGCCATATGCGTCAGGACAAGAAGGTGGTCGGCGGCAAGATCACATTCATCTTGGTCCGCGGCATCGGCCAGGCCTTCCTCCATCGCGAGGTCGATATCGAGGAGGTCCGCAAGCTTCTGGCCGAGGCGATCGCCGAAGGCCTGTAATCACAAGATTGGATCGAACGCCAATGCCCCTTTCCGAACCTGCCAAAC
>DASPGI010000035.1:0-5754 GCA_035620695.1 Alphaproteobacteria bacterium | reverse complement strand
CAACGGCGTATTCGGCGACGCCGTGCCGCGCGCCGGCAACGCGTCGGGCGGAGGGCAGCCGGGCTCGGCCGTGCGAACCAAGGGCGGTGGGCCGAACGATTACATTTACATCATTATTCAACCGGTCGGTTGGGAGCCGTTGATGAAACTCTGCGGTAGGCCCGAGCTGATCACCGATCCCGAATGGGCCACGGCGGAAAAACGACTGCCCAAGCTCGACCAATGCTTCGAGATCATCGAACGCTGGACGATGACGCTGGATAAATTTGCCGTGATGCGCAAGCTCAATCAGTTTGACGTGCCCTGCGGGCCGATCCTCGACATGCGCGAGCTTGCAGGAGAAACCGCTTTGCGCACGACCGGCACCATCGTCGAAGTCAACCATCCCAAACGGGGAAAATTCCTCACGGTCGGCAATCCCATCAAACTGTCGGACTCGCCCACGGAAGTGAAGCGTTCCCCTCTGTTGGGCGAGCACACCGGCGAGATCTTGCACTCGATCCTCGGCTTGGACGACGACGAAATCGAAGAAGCGCGCAAAGAAGGCGCGATTTAAATCAACGGAAAAGGGCGCGTCGGTTTTTGTCGGCTGCGCTCCGCGCGTTGGCCGCTCCACCAAAGACTTCGACAGCAACATGCAGCGGAGGCAAGGATGAACAAGAATGCGCTTCGTAACCTCATCGAATCGGCGCAGAGGTCGGGCCGGCGTGCTCTCAATGCGCCGGAAGCCAAGGCCCTGTGCGATGCCTACGGCATACCCACGCCCAAGCAGGGCTTGGCCAAGAGCGCTGCCGAAGCGGCCAAAATCGCGTCGCGGCTGCGTTTTCCCGTGGTGCTAAAGATCGTCTCGGACGACATTCTCCATAAAACCGAAGCGGGAGGCGTCGTCGTCGGGCTCCAATCGCCGGCCGAAGTGAAGCGCGCCTACGCGCGGCTGATCAAGAATGCCAAGGCCTACCGAAAGAACGCGTCGATCCTCGGTGTTCAAGTTCAGCAGATGATCAGGGGCGGGCATGAAGTCATGGTCGGCGCGGTCACCGATCCGAGCTTCGGCAAGCTCGTTGCCTTCGGATTGGGCGGTGTGTTGGTGGAGGTGCTGAAAGATGTTACCTTTCGCCTGGCGCCGGTGGGCAATAAAGAAGCCCTGGCGATGCTCGACAGCGTCGGTGGGGCGGAAATTCTCCGCGGCGTGCGCGGCGCCAAGAGCGTCGACCGCGGCGCTCTGGCCAGGATAATCGGTCAAGTTTCCAAGCTCGTGGGCGATTTTCCCGCAATTCAGGAAGTCGATTTGAATCCGATCTTCGCCACCGAGCGGGGCGCGGTGGCGGTCGATGTGCGCATCGTTCTCGGCGAACCACCGCGCGAGCGCCAACGTTTTAGCCAGAGTGAAATTCTAAGCGCCATGCAGCGCATCATGAATCCACGCTCGGTGGCGGTGATCGGCGCCTCCGCCGAAGACGGCAAGATCGGTAACTCGGTGATGAAGAATCTCATCAACGGCGGCTTTGGCGGCGCGATCTATCCGATTCATCCCAAGGCGAGCGAAATCCTGGGGCGCAAGGCTTATCCGAGCGTTTTAGACGTGGGCGGCGAAATTGACGTCGCGGTGTTCGCGATCCCGGCGAAATTTTGCGCCGCCGCCATGGATGAAGTAGGACGGAAAAAAATTCCCGGCGCGGTAATGATTCCCTCGGGCTTCGCCGAAGTCGGCGAGGTCGCCTTGCAGGATGAATTAATCGCCGTCGCGCGCAGGCACAACGTGCGGGTGATGGGGCCGAACATTTACGGCTTTTATTATACGCCGAGCCACCTATGCGCGACGTTTTGCACCCCCTACGATGTCAAAGGCAAGGTGGCGCTCAGCTCACAGTCCGGCGGCGTCGGCATGTCGATCATCGGCTTCTCGCGGAGCACGCGCATGGGCGTCTCGGCAATTGTCGGTCTGGGCAATAAATCGGACCTTGATGAAGACGATCTGCTGACTTATTTCGAGCAGGATGACAACACTCAGGTCATCGCCATGCACTGCGAGGATTTGAAAGACGGGCGCGCGTTTGCCGAAGTGGCAAGGCGGGTGGCAAAGAAAAAGCCGGTGGTTATGCTCAAAGCCGGACGCACCGCCTTGGGCGCCCGCGCCGCGGCCTCGCACACCGGCGCTTTGGCCGGCAACGACAAGATCTACGACGACGTGCTCAGCCAATGCGGCGTGATTCGGGCAAGAAGTCTCAATGATCTGCTGCAATTCGCGCGCGGGCTGCAAGTGCTGCCGAATCCGAAAGGCGAGAACATCGTGATCATCACCGGAGCCGGCGGCTCCGGGGTACTGTTATCGGATGCATGTGTCGACAACGGCTTGGCGCTGATGAAAATGCCGGCGGACATGGATGCGGCCTTTCGCAAGTTTATTCCGCCCTTCGGCGCGGCGGGAAATCCCGTCGATATCACTGGCGGCGAACCGCCGGCGACTTATGCGAACACGATTCGCTATGCCCTGGGCGAGCCGCGCATTCATGCTTTGATACTCGGCTACTGGCATACGATAATCACGCCGCCGATGGTGTTCGCCAAACTGTGCGCCGAAGTGGTCCAAGAAGCGCGGGGCAAAGGCATCGACAAGCCGGTTGTGGCCTCGCTCGTCGGCGACGTGCAAGTCGAAGAGGCGAGCGAGTATCTCTACGAGCGCGGCATCGTCGCCTATCCTTACACCACCGAGCTGCCGGTCGCCGTGCTCGGCGCGAAGTACAAATGGGCGCGGGGAGCGGGAGTGCTATAAAGATTCGTTTCGATCATCCGGCTACAGATAGGCTTCCTCAGGCATATTGAAGTCTGCGCCTTCTTTGGCCAGTTGCTCCAGGAACATCTTGCGGATCTGCGGGTCCTCGTCGCGGTATTCGATGGTGTTGCCGCCTTGTTTGATGTCGAGATTCAAACCGCGCCATTCGACTCCGGGTACACCCTTGACCCGCCTGGGAAAGCCGCCCAGGAAAGCCAGTACACGTAGCGGCTCTTTCGATGCGCCGAAGTGGCCGTGGAACCAACCGGCATCGCCCGGAGCCGCGCTGACGATGCCGCCAGGCTTGTAGTCCTGTCGCTGGACCAATTCACCCTTGCCGTCCGCCCAGGGTGTCGTCCCTGCCTCGCCGGGCCATGTGATGGTGTAGCCCTTGCCGCCAAGACACAAGAGCACCGGGCCGGCTTCATGGGCGTGACAGCGCGAATAGCGGCCGGGCGCGTATTGCGCGATGAAGCCTTGAAAAGTATTTCCCGACAGGCTCCAAAAAAAAGTTCGGTGACCGACGCCGCGCTGGCCATCCAGCGGCAGCTCGACTCGGTCCGCGTCGGGGATGATGTTGCCGAAGTTGCGCGCGCGGCCGTGGCGCGGATCTTTGCCGAGCTCGGTATGGGCTTTGAAATATTCCGCGCTGCCGTCGTAGCGGTCCTTGAACTGGTAGGGGTTGTTGAACAGGGCGTCCTGACTTCGGTACATGTGGAAAATCGGCGGCGCGTTGGTGACGCCGAGCAGCAAGGCGGGGCTGGAGGCGGCGTTGACGATGCGGTGCCAGGTATTCAGCGGCGGCGAGAAGAGGCTGCCCGGCTGCCACTCGAAAGTCTGCTTCTTGTTAGCATCGTCGCCGCTCCAGATCTCTGTCGTGCCCCGCCCTTCGAGCACGTAGAAGATCTCCTCGTACATATGCTTTTCGGCGGCAATCGCGCCCGCGCCGGGCACCTCGATCGCGTACATTCCCTGGAGCCCGGCACAGCCGTTAAGCTCGATGAACGCCCCTTGAGCGCCCATTCGTTTCCAAGAACCCAGAGTCAGATCGCGAATGTCGTAGAACCCCACCGCGCCGCGATGGATAGGGAGATTTTGCTCCTCCATGTAAATTTCATAGGGACTGGCTGGGCGCACCCAGCGCTTGGTACCGACAAAGTCTTGCTCCATGCTTCATTTCCTCCTGTGATCGTCCTCTAGAAGCCTACTGCCTGCCCGTCGCGGCGCGGGTCGCTGGCGGTGAAGTAGCCATCGTTGAGCTTCCAGATCAGCTGGCCGCAGCCGAACTGGTTGTAGTCGTCCACCGCCACGATGCGGTGTCCGCGGCGCTGGAGCTCTTCGAGCGAGACCGTGGGGAAGCCGTCCTCGACGCTCACGTCCATGCCCTGCACGACGCGAAAGCGCGGGCCGTCGCAGGCTGCCTGCGGGCTCTGACCGTAGTCGGCGATGCGGACCATCACCTGCGTGTGGCCCTGAGGCTGCATCGTGCCGCCCATCACGCCGAAGCTCATCACCGCCCGGCTGTCTTTCGTGACGAAGCCGGGAATGATGGTCTGGTAGGGGCGCTTGCCGGGCCCGACGCAGTTGGGGTGGCCCGGCTTGAGCACGAAGGTTGCGCCGCGATTCTGCAGCGAGATGCCGTCCACCACCAAGCCGGAGCCGAAGCCCATGTAGTTCGACTGGATGAATGAGACCATCATCCCGGAAGCGTCGGCGGCAGCGAGATAAACGGTGCCGCCTTTCGGCGGGTTGCCATGACCGAAATCCTGCGCGCGCTTCGGATCGATGAGCTTCGCCCTCGACTTCAGGTATTCCTTGTCGAGCAGCGCCCGCGGCCGCACATCCATGTGGTCGATGTCACCGACATAGCGCCAGGCGTCGGCGAAGGCGAGCTTCACTGCCTCGATCTGCAGGTGGAGGCTATCGGCGCCGTCCACCGGATGGGAGCCGAGGTCGAAGTTGTCGAGGATGCCGAGCGCGATCAGCGCCACGATGCCTTGACCGTTGGGCGGAATCTCGTGCAGCGTGTAGCCGCGATAATTAATCTCGAGGGGCTTCACCCAGTCGGCCCGGTGCGCCGCCAAGTCGGATGCGCGCAGCGCGCCGCCGTGCTTCTTCGCCGTCGCCTCGAGCTTCGCCGCAAGCTCGCCGCGATAGAATGCCTTTCCCTTCGTGGCGGAAATTTTTTCCAGGGCCAAGGCATGTTTCTTGAAAACGAATTTTTCGCCGGCGCGAGGCGCGCGTCCTCCCGGCAGGAACGCCTGGGCAAAGCCCGGCTGGTCCTTCAACGTGTCGACTTGAGCCTGCCACTGCCCGGCGATCGTGGGCGAGACGAGGAAGCCCTCGCGGCCGTAGCGGATCGCCGGCTCGAAGAGCTTGCGAAACGGCAGCTCGCCGAACTTGCCGTGCAGCTCGACCCACGCCGACACGCAGCCCGGCACGGTGACCGTGTCCCAGCCGCGCACGGGCATGGCCGCTTTGCCACTGAAATAGTCGAGCGTCCATGCGGCGGGTGAGCGTCCTGAGGCGTTCAGGCCGTGCAGCTTGCGTCCGTCCCAGACGAGCGCATAGGCATCCGAGCCGATGCCATTGGACACCGGTTCGACCAGCGTCAACGTGACGGCGGTGGCGAGGATCGCGTCCACGGCGTTGCCGCCGGCGGCGAGCATCTGCAGCCCCGCTTGCGCGGCGAGCGGCTGGGAAGTTGCGACGACGTTTTGCGCGAGCAACGGCTTGCGCGGCCAGGCGTAGGGGTTGTTCCAGGAAAAAGAAATCATGGCGCGGTTTCGAAGTTGAGCACGACACGATCGACTATCCTGCCGGCCTTCAGCTCTTCGCTCGGTAGCGACACAGTCTTGCTCGGTCCTTCATGACCTCCTTTGATTGTCCAGATTTTGCACGCGATGCCGCTCTGCAAAGGCGTTTATAACCTGAACGGATCGCGGGAATCCAGCTGTTACGTGAAACTACGGGGGGCCTGT
>DASPGI010000034.1:0-25000 GCA_035620695.1 Alphaproteobacteria bacterium | reverse complement strand
GCCGCCCGCGCATCCCTTCTTCGTCCTATCCACTCTGTCAAACAGCCGCAACGACCCTCGACCAAACGCAACCGTGCGCTCCAGGGTCAAACGACCCCTGCGTCACGCGCAAATCCGCCCAGAACGAAGGGACCCGGCTTATACGCCCGTCGGCAACGAGCCGTCAACCATCTTCTTTCCAGGAAGGTCAGGAGGCCGCGCAGGGTCGCCAATAAGCAAATTCCCGCCCAGCCTGTGGCAGTTAAATGTTTCTTGGCTGTCCCGCGTTCAAGATGGGCAGCTGAAAATTGCTGTCTTGGCGAAGCATTTTGGACATTTCTGGTTGACACTCGGTAACAGTCTAACCGATGCTTTTGCGACAATTGGGGAAAATGGATCTGCCACCGGATCCATTCTTCAGTGTTTATGCATAAAAGAGACCGCTGAATCGGCACTGGCGGCTGATAATTCGGCAGGGGAGGACGGCGCCTTGACTGCAAAGCAAGACGACGCTCGATCGCCAAGGCTCCGCCGTGTCGTACATATCATCCTCACTCTGGCAATGCTCTTGCCGCTGGGCTGGTTCGGCTGGCAAGGGCTCTCGCACCTCTCCTCCCCGGTCGGCGCCGCTGCGCTGCCGCTCGAACCCGTAAGGGACACCGAACAGGAGCTGCCCGCCCGGCATTTCGTGCTGGTCCATAGCCGCAGCGACGGCGCCATTGCGGGTCCTGGTCGCGAACAGCCCATGGCTCCGTTGGTCCTGGATCGAGCACTCGTCGTCGAGCGCGGCCAAACCATGATCGAGCTGTTGCTCGAAGCCGGCATCGGTCGGGAGGAGGCCAACGCCGCAATCGGGGCGCTCAGCGGGGTCTACGAGCCCAGACGGCTCAAGGCCGGCCAGGAGATACGCGTCAGCTTCGCGCCCACCCTTGCCCAAGATACGACGAGGCGCCTGGTCGCGATCCTGCTCAACGAGAGCGTCGAACGCGACATTCAAGTGACCCGCGCGCCCGATGGAGGTTTCACCGCCAGCCAGATCACGCGGCCGCTTTCGGTCGACATGGAGCGGCATGCCGGGATCATCCGCTCAAGCCTTTACGAAGCCGGCAGCGAGGCCGGCGTACCGCTGCCGGTCATGGCTGAGATGATCCGCGCCATGAGCTTCGACATCGATTTCCAGCGTGACGTCCAGGCGGGCGACAGCTTCGAGTTGGTCTATGAGCAGTATCGCGACGGCGATGGGCGTCCTGCCAAGACCGGCGCGATCCTTTATGCCGGCCTCACCTTGAACGGAAAGCCGCTGGACTTCTACAGGTTCACGACCAGCAGCGGCCGTACCGATTTCTACACTGCGACGGGTGACAGCGTACGCAAGGCTCTTTTGCGGACGCCCGTCGACGGTTTTCGCGTCTCTTCAGGCTTTGGAATGCGCAAGCATCCGATCCTCGGCTATTCGAAGCTGCACAAGGGCGTCGACTTCGCCGCCCCGATGGGCGCGCCCATCTATGCCGCCGGCGACGGCGCGGTGGAAGAGGCCGGGCGCAAGGGCGCCTATGGCAACTATGTGCGCCTCAGGCACAAAGGGGCCTATCGCACCGCCTACGCACATCTCAGCCGCTTCGCCAAGGGCATGAAAGTCGGCCGACGCGTCCGGCAAGGCGAGATCATCGGCTATGTCGGGTCCACCGGCCGCTCGACCGGTCCGCATCTGCATTACGAGGTGATCGTCTCCGGCAAGCAGATCAACCCGCTCAGCGTGAAGCTGCCGACCGGCGAGAAGCTTACCGGCGCGGAGAAGGACCGTTTCCTTCTCGCCAAGGCTGCGGCCGACCGTCTGCGCGAGCGGCTTCAACTGCAGCAGCTTGTCGCAAGCGGCGACAGCAGCCTGGTGCGGGCGCGCTGAGCTCAAGCGGCGTTGGCCAGCTTCGGTTCGATCGCAAGCCGGCCATCCTTCGCGGCAATTCGAACAAACGAGCCGTCGGGGACGTTGCCTTCCAGGATCATCTGCGCCAGCGGGTTCTGCAGCTCACGTTGAATCACCCGCTTTAAAGGCCGCGCTCCATAGACGGGGTCGTAACCGGCCTCCGCCAGCCATGCCTTCGCACTCTCGTCCAACTCGAGCGTGATCTTGCGATCGGCCAGAAGCCCCTTCAGCCGTTCAAGCTGAATCTCGACGATGCCGGCCATCTCGCGGCGACCCAGCCGGCGGAAGAGCAGGATCTCGTCAAGGCGATTAAGGAACTCCGGCCGAAAGGCCAGACGCACCACGCCCATCACTTGTTCGCGCACGGCGCTGGTCTCAACGCCCTCGGGCAAGGCGGCCAGAATGTCCGATCCCAGATTGGAGGTCAGCACGATCAGCGTATTGCGAAAATCGACCGTGCGTCCCTGTCCGTCGGTCAGACGTCCGTCATCAAGCACCTGAAGCAACACGTTGAAAACATCGGGATGCGCCTTTTCGACCTCATCGAATAGGAGCACCTGATAAGGACGCCTGCGCACCGCCTCGGTCAGGGCGCCACCCTCCTCATAGCCGACATAGCCCGGAGGCGCGCCGATCAGCCGCGCAACAGCGTGTTTCTCCATATATTCCGACATGTCGATCCGCACCATCGCCTGCTCGTCGTCGAACAGGAATGCGGCCAACGCCTTGGTCAGTTCGGTCTTGCCGACACCGGTGGGTCCGAGGAACAGGAAAGAGCCGATCGGCCGGTTCGGATCCTGCAACCCGGCACGGGCGCGCCGGACGGCGTTGGAGACGGCGATCAGGGCCTCATCCTGACCAATCACGCGCCCCTTGATGCTCTCCTCCATGTGCAGAAGCTTGGCGCGTTCGCCCTCGAGCATCTTGTCCACGGGAATGCCTGTCCAGCGCGACACGACGGCGGCGATGTCCTGCTCGGTCACCGCCTCGTTGATCATGGCGGCGCCATGCTGCGCTTCCGCATCGGCCAGCTTGCGCGTGAGCTCGGGAATGATGCCGTATGCTATCTCGCCCGCTCTGGCCAGGTCGCCCCTGCGCTGAACCTGCTCCAGCTCGAGCTTGGCATGATCGATTTGCTCCTTCAGCTTTTGCGCCGAGGCCAGCTTTTCCTTCTCGGCGCGCCAGACGGAAGTCAAATCGGCCGACTGTTTCTCAAGCTCGGCGATCTCGTGATCGAGTTTTTGCAGTCGGTCACGCGATGCGGGATCGCTTTCTTTCTTCAGCGCCTCGCGCTCGATCTTGAGCTGGATCAGCCGGCGGTCGATTTCGTCGATTTCCTCCGGCTTGGAATCGACCTCCATTTTCAGCCTGCTTGCCGCCTCGTCCATCAGGTCGATTGCCTTGTCCGGCAGGAACCGGTCGGTGATATAGCGATTGGACAGGAAGGCAGCCGCCACCAGAGCCGAATCGGTGATGCGGACGCCATGATGCAGTTCGTACTTCTCCTTGAGGCCGCGCAGGATCGAAATCGTCTCCTCCACGCTCGGCTGAGAAACGAAGACCGGTTGGAATCGCCGCGCCAGCGCCGCGTCCTTCTCGATCCGCTTGCGATATTCGTCGAGGGTGGTGGCGCCGACGCAGTGCAGCTCGCCTCGCGCGAGCGCCGGCTTCAACATATTGGAGGCATCCATCGCGCCTTCGGCGGCGCCCGCGCCGACGAGCGTGTGCAACTCGTCGATGAAAAGGATTATGTCGCCTTCCGCGCTGGCGACTTCCTGCAGGACGGCTTTCAGACGCTCCTCGAACTCGCCGCGATATTTCGCGCCGGCCACGAGCGCTCCAAGATCGAGGTTCATCAGCCGCTTTTCGCGTAGGGATTCCGGCACATCGCCGTTGACGATGCGATGGGCAAGCCCCTCCACGATCGCTGTCTTGCCGACGCCGGGCTCACCGATCAGAACCGGGTTGTTCTTCGTTCGGCGCGAGAGCACCTGGATCGTGCGTCGAATTTCTTCGTCGCGGCCGATCACCGGATCGAGCTTGCCGTCGCGAGCCGCCTGGGTCAGGTCGCGGGCGTATTTCTTGAGAGCGTCATAGGCCTCCTCGGCCGAGGCCGTATCGGCCTTGCGGCCCTTGCGCAGATCGTTGATGGCCGCGTTCAGGCCCTGGGCCGTGACCCCGGCATCCTTTAGAATGCGCGCCGCGCTCGTGCCGCTCGACAACGCCAAGGCCAGAAGCAGGCGCTCGGCGGTAACAAAGCTATCCCCCGCCTTTTCCGCGATTTTCTCGGCTTGGTCGAAGACGCGCGCCGTCTCGGGCGCCATATAGACTTGGCCGGCGCCCCCGCCTTCGACGCGGGGCAGTTTAGCCAGCTCGGCGTCGATTTGCGCCAGCGCCCGCTCCGGCTGGCCGCCGGCTGCGCGGATCAAGTTGGCCGCCAGCCCTTCCTTGTCGTCGAGCAGCACCTTCAAAAGATGCTCGGGCGTCAGCCGTTGATGGCCGGTGCGCAGAGCAAGGCCCTGCGCAGACTGGATGAATCCCTTCGAGCGCTCGGTATAAATGTCGAAATTCATGGCTGCCCTCTTCGGCCCGCGTCCATGAAAGGCCCGCGGGCGCTCGATGCAGTATCGTGGCGCAATGTCGCGCCCGACCCGATATGGGGAGGGTCCTAGGGGTGAGCAAGGCTTGGCTTAAGGCCAAGGGACAAGCCCTGAGCCCTGGGCCTCGAGCGGGGGCGTCGTCAAAAGTCCTGACGTGTCAGATCAGCTCGCTCGGCGCAGATCCGGGTTCGCTCTCTTCCTCGTTCTCGAGATCGATCCCCGGCAATGCATCGCCCGATCCGTTCGGAGCCGGCTGAGGAGATGCGCCGGGAACAGCGGCAGGCTGAGGCTGGGGCTGGGGCTGAGACTCACCGCCATCGGGCCGGTGGTGTTGCCGGGCCCGCCCATTACCTTCTCCATTGGAATTGATGATCCGGAAATAATGCTCGGCATGCTGGAAGTAGTTTTCCGCGGCTATGCGGTCCCCCGCAGCCTGCGCATCGCGGGCGAGCGCCAGATACTTCTCAAGCACCTGGTGGGCGTTGCCCCGGACCCGCACTTCCGGTCCGCTGCTGTCGAAGGTCTGATTCTTCGATGGCACATGCGGTTTACGGTTGCCGCGGCCGCGGGAGCGCCGTGAACTCGTTCCTGGTCTCATCTCGACTTTCGCTTCGTTGCTCGATTTCCGGTCCCTGCCGGACGGACCACCCCATCGGCCATCGCCTGCAAGGGACCGACGACCCCTGGCCTAATCGGGGGTGAAGCATGAGCACGCCTTGCTCGGCGTGGGGCCGCCAACGGCCCAATCTCTGAACCTACCCTAGACGGGAGACCGCCTTTTTCCAACTGTTTTTTTGCCCTTGAATGCCCATGGCCAAGCAGCAGGCACCGATCGCGCCCGCCCAGATCTTGCGCGCGGCACAGCACGGTGAGGCCGGACCGACCAACGATTCCGCCGACCGCCGATGCTTGATCCCAGCCGATCTCGATCGCTGCGAACCCATTCGGATGGAGCAGACCTGCAATCCAGGTGCCCAGCTTGCGGTAGGCCTCCAACCCGTCTTTGCCGCCGTCGAGTGCGAGTCGAGGCTCCCAAAGCGCCACCTCCGGCTGAAGGCGGCCGATCGCCGCGGTCGGCACATAGGGAGGATTCGAGACAATCACGTCGAATTCCCCGGCAAGTCCTTCACCCCAATCGCCGACGACGAATTGCGCCCGCGAAGACAGGCCAAGCCGTTCGGCATTTGCGCGCGCGAGCCGCGCCGCCGCCTCACTCAAGTCCAGACCCACGCCGCGCGCGTTCGGCAATTCGCTAAGGAGCGCTAGAAGTAGGCATCCCGTTCCCGTTCCGAAATCCAAAACGCGAAACGGGACGGCCCGGTTGCCGATCTGAGCCAACGCCGCAGCGACCACGGTTTCGCTGTCCGGGCGCGGGTCGAGCGCCTCCGGCCTTACCTCGAATTCCATGCCCCAGAATTCGCGCCGCCCGAGAATATGCGATGCGGGCTGGCGTCGGCAGCGACGTTGCAGCAACATCTCAGCGCGCCGAACGGCATCTTCGGGCAGGTGCTGCCCGTGTCGGGCGATTATCGTCTCCGCCGGCCAGCCGGCGGCTTCGGCAAGCAACAGCCGCGCCTCGAACCGCGAATCCTCGATACCCGCCTCGGCCAAGAGAGCAGCGGCACGAACGAGCCAACTCTGCACGTTCTCGTGGCTCATTCGAGCTCCGCCAGTCGCTCGGCCTGATCGCTGGCGGTCAGCGCATCGATGAGCTCGTCGAGCTCGCCTTCCATCACGCGGTCGATCTTGTAGAGGGTCAGGTTGATGCGATGGTCGGTCACGCGTCCTTGCGGAAAGTTGTAGGTGCGGATGCGCTCGGAGCGGTCGCCGGTGCCGACCTGGCTCTTGCGCTCGGCCGCGCGGGCGGCGTCGCGCTGGGCGCGCTCCATATCGTAGAGCCGCGCCCGCAGCACCTTCAGCGCCTTCGCCTTGTTCTTGTGCTGAGACTTCTCGTCCTGCTGCTGAACCACGATCCCTGTAGGCAGATGTGTAATCCGCACCGCGCTGTCGGTGGTGTTGACCGACTGTCCGCCCGGTCCGCTTGAACGGAATACGTCGATGCGCAGATCCTTCTCGTCAATCTTGACATCGACCTCCTCGGCCTCGGGCAACACCGCAACCGTCGCCGCCGAGGTATGGATGCGGCCGCTACCCTCGGTCGTCGGAACTCTTTGCACCCGGTGAACGCCCGATTCGTATTTTAGCCGGGCGAACACACCGCGGCCGGAAATCGTTGCGATGGCTTCCTTCACGCCGCCCAAGCCCGTCTCGCTCAGATGCAGAAGCTCGAAGCGCCAGCCCTGGCGCTCGGCGTAGCGCTGATACATGCGCAAGAGATCGGCGCCGAAAAGTGCCGCCTCCTCCCCACCGGTGCCCGCGCGCACCTCCAACATGGCGTTCCTTTCATCGGCCACGTCCTTCGGCAGGAGCAAAACGCGCACCTGATGCGCAAGATTTTCCACTTCTCCTTGGAGGCGGCGGCGCTCCTCTTCAGCAAGCGCTCGCATCTCGGGATCGCTCTTCGAATCAGCGGCAATCTCCGCCGCGCCCTTGAGCTCCGCCTCGGCCTGCCGCAGCGTCCGTATGGCCTCCGCCACCGGCAAGATCTCGGCAAACTCCTTGGAGAGCTTGACATAACGCTCTCCGTCGAGGCTCTGCGCCAGCGCGGCGGCAAGCTCATCGTGCCGGGTAAGGACACGGCTCAAGGTATCGTCAAGATTGTGCATCCGGTCCGCCATCCTCGGGCGCGGACGACGCGCCATAGCGTCGCTCGATCCCGAACAGTTTCAAAAGCGTGCGCTCGATCCGCCGACGCTCCTCTCGTGAATGTGCCGGCTCGGCGGACAGCGCCTTCAGAGCGGTCGAAGGCTCGTGCAAGAGCCGATTGATCAGAAGCCGTGTGGCAAGGTTTGCATCGAGCCCACCGGCCCGCGCCAACACCTCGGCCCGCACCTGCTCGAAATGCCGGCGCAAGGCCAGCATAGCCGGTAGCGCCGCCCGCGCCGCGCTCGCGCGCCTCTGACGCTCCAGCTCCTCCTCGACAATCGCGGTGGCGGCCGCAACAGATGCTTCGCGCCGGGCGCGGCCGCCCGCCGAGATCCGCTCCAGATCCTCAAGCGTGTAGAGGAAGACATCCTCCAGCTTGTCGACCTCCGGCTCGATATCGCCGGGAATGCCGAGATCGATCAGCAGCATCGGCCGACGGCGGCGGCGGCGCAACGCGGATTTGACCGCATGCGCGTCCAGTACCGGCGCTGCCGCGGACACCGCCGCCAGCACGATATCGGCATGATCCAGGGCCGCCGCAAGCTCAACGATGGGACGGTGATGGGCGCCGAGCTCCTGCGCCAGCGCCGAGCCCCGCACCGGCGATGCGGTCGTGAGCGATAGTCCCGTCAAACCCTGCGCCTGCAGCGAGCGGGCTATGGCGGCCCCCATCTCCCCAAAACCGATCAGCAGTGCGTGGATCTGCGAAAGTTCACCATGCAGGTTGCGGGCGAGCCTGGTGGCGACGGTGGCCAATGAAACCGGCTGCTCGGCCAAGCCGGTCTCGCTGCGCACCCGCTTCGCCGCCGCGTACGCATCCTGCAGGATCGCTTCCAACTCCGGCCCGACACAGCCCGCCTCGACTGCCAGACGGTGCGCCCGCTTCAGCTGGCCTAATATCTGCGGCTCTCCAACCACCACGCTGTCAAGAGCGGTTGCGACCAGAAACAGGTGCCGCAGCGCCGCTTCGCCGATGAGAAGATAGGCATGCGGCTGCAGCGTGCTGAATGACAGTCCCGTCCGCTCTGCAAGCAGCGCAAGCGCCGTCGCGGCGGCGGCGGCAGGAGCCGGATCAGCACCGACTATTTCGACCCGATCACAGGTCGCGAGCACCATGGCCTGCTGAACCTCCAATTCGGCCAAGCGTCCGAGCAGAGGTTCCGTGCCCCCCAGTTCATCGGGAATCAGTCGGTCGCGCAGGGACCCCGGAGCTGAACGGTGGGAGAGGCCCGCCACGAAAGGCTCCGGCGGTCCCGGAGTTGCATCAGCAAGGCCCGGATCGGCCATGGCCGGCTCTAACGGAGGCGCGAGAGGCGATCCTCGAGCACGGAGAGGGGCGCCTCTTCCTGCGCGCCCGTATCGAGGTCGCGAATGCTCGCCACGCCTTTCGCCAGCTCGTTCTCGCCCAAAAGAATCGCCGCACGGGCATTGAGCTTGTTGGCGCGTTTCAGCCGTTTCGCAAGGTTGCCGGAGTAGCCGAGCTCAATTGCGTAGCCGACCCGTCGCAGCCGTTCCGTGAGCGCCAATGCCTGCTTCTCGGCGCCGGTGCCGACGGGGATCACGGCGATCGGCCGCGGCGGGGGCGGCGGCTCCTCGATCATCATGGAGATGCGCTCTATGCCGGCCGCCCAGCCGATGCCGGGGGTCTGCGGTCCACCCATTTCTTCGACAAGCCCGTCATAACGGCCGCCGGCCATCACCGTCTGCTGCGCGCCTAGTTCCTCGGCCGTGAACTCGAAGGCGGTGTGGACGTAATAGTCAAGCCCTCGCACCAACCGCGGATTGATCTTGAAGCCGATCCCCAACGCATCCAGCCCATCGACGACCGCGGCGAAGAAATCGCGCGCCGCCGGCGTCAAATGGTCGGAGTAGAGCGGCGCTCCGGCCACGATCCGGCGATCTTCCTCATCCTTCGAGTCGAGGATTCGCAAGGGATTGCGTTCCAGGCGCGCACGGCTGTCTTGCGAGAGACGATCGTGAAATCCGCTGAGATACTCAACCAGGACGCGGCGATAGGCCTGACGGCTCTCGCCATCGCCCAGTGTGTTGATCTCCAATATGGTGCGGTCGAGCACGCCCAACTCGCGAAGAATGGCGGCGCCGCAGGCGATCACTTCGATATCGGCAAGCGGCTGCGCGACCCCGATCAGCTCGATGCCGATCTGATGGAACTGCCGCAGTCGGCCCTTCTGCGGCCGCTCATAGCGGAACATGGGTCCCGCGTAGAAGAATTTCACCGGCAATTCCTGGGAGAGGCCGTTGGAGATGATCGCGCGCGCCACACCCGCCGTCCCTTCCGGACGCAGCGTCACCTCCTCGCCGCTCTTGTCCTTGAACGTATACATCTCCTTGGTGACGATGTCGGATGTGTCGCCAAGCGAACGTCGGAACAGCTCGGAGAATTCGAAGATCGGCGTCGCCATCTCCCGATAGCCGTAGCGTATCGCCACCGTTCGGGCCGAATCGATCGCCGCGCGATGGCGCGCCGCCTCCGCAGGAAGGAGATCGCGCGTCCCGCGGACGGGCTGCAAGGCGGTGGCGGTGCGCTTGGGGGCGGGTTCCATGGCCGATACCGATCAACTCGCGGCTAGCCTATACGTGATCACGGACGCCGCTGGCAACCGAGCCCGCTTCAATAGCGGCGAACGGCACTGTAAACTTCCACTTGACATGTGTAAAGATTCACCTTACAGTCGATCGCGCGGTAACAGGCTCTGATTGAGGAGCGAATCATGCCGACGACAGCGTTGCCTGCGATGCATCCGGGTGAGCTTCTACGGGAAGAGATTCTTCCAGCACTGAAGCGATCCGTTTCCGAGGTGGCGGATTTGTTGGGGGTCTCGCGGCAGACGCTGCATGCCATTTTGGCCGAACGTGCCTCGGTTACTCCAATGATGGCGCTTCGCCTGGGCAAGTTGTGCGGTAACGGACCGAATCTCTGGCTGTTGCTGCAGTCCCGCTACGATCTCGCCGTCCTTGGGCCCGCCATGGCGGAAGAACTGGAGCGCATCCCGACCATCAAGGCTGCCTAGACGGCGCCCGCCCGCTTCAGATCACTCGGCGGCTTCGATCGGCTTGTTGGCGGAAGCGCTCTTCTCTATCTCGGCCGCCTTTTCCTCGACCAGTGCGACCAGATGCTCGACGATCGCGGCGTCCTTGAGCCGATGATGGGGTTGCCCGGCGATATAGACCATGTGCGTGCCGTTGCCCCCGCCGGTGAAGCCGATATCGGTCTCGCGCGCCTCGCCCGGTCCGTTGACGACGCAGCCGATGACGGAGACGGTCAAAGGCGTGGTGATGTGCGCCAGCCGCTCCTCCAGCACCTCCACGGTGCGGATCACGTCGAACTGCTGGCGCGCACAGGACGGGCAGGCAACGACGGTGACCCCGCGTCGGCGCAGGCCCAGTGCCCTCAAGACGTCGAAGCCGGCTTTCACCTCCTCGACCGGGTCGGCCGAAAGCGAAACGCGGATGGTGTCGCCGATCCCCGCCCAAAGCAGCGAGCCCAGCCCGATCGCCGATTTGATCGTGCCCATGCGCAACGCGCCCGCCTCGGTGATGCCGAGATGAAGCGGATAGTCGCAGGCCTCGGCCAGGCCCTGATAGGCGGCGACCGCGAGAAACACGTCGGAGGCCTTGCAGGAGATCTTGAACTCGAAGAAGTCGTTGTCCTCCAGGATGCGCGCATGGTTGAGCGCGCTCTCGATCATCGCCTCGGGGCAGGGCTCGCCATATTTCTCCATAAGATCGCGCTCGAGGCTGCCGGCATTGACGCCGATCCGCATCGAGCAGCCATGGTCCTTGGCGGCCTTCACAACCTCGCGCACGCGCTCAGCCGAGCCGATATTGCCTGGATTGATGCGCAGGCACGCCGCACCCGCCTCCGCCGCTTCGATGGCGCGGCGATAGTGGAAATGGATGTCGGCTACGATCGGCGCGCGCGCTTCCTTGACGATACGCTTCAGCGCCGCCGTGGACGCCTCGTCCGGGCAGGAGACGCGCACGATGTCCGCCCCCGCCTCCTCGAGCGCCCGGATCTGCGCAATGGTCGCCTCGGCGTCGGCCGTCAGCGTGTTGGTCATCGATTGGACCGTGATCGGGGCGTCGCCGCCCACAGGAACGGCGCCGACCATGATCTTTCGGCTCTTGCGGCGGCCAATCTGGCGATAGGGTCGAAGGGTCATCGGACCTGACCGAATATGCAACAGGTCGCGCGAGACATCCGCGGGCCAAGCCTAAACTGGGCTGCCGGCCACCAGAATTTCAAGTCTGGCCGGATATTGATCGGGTTCTATTCTACTTCCTGGCCGCCGCGCAGCTGATCGGGATCGAGGGAGATGTCGCGCCGGACGGCGCCAACCGGTCCGAGCGCGGGCAGCGGCCGGCCGTCCACGACGACCTCCAGTCCGCCGGCATTGCCGGTGAAGAGGGTCAGGCCGGGCCGGAGGGGCACATCGAGAGACTCGCCAGCCTGCAGGGTCCGCGTCACGATCGGCTGACCTGCGGCATCGGTTATCTGCACCCAGCTCGCCAGCCTTGCATGAAGCACCACCCGGCCCTCGTCCGCCGAGGAGGGTGTGGAGGGAACGGACTCGGTCCCCGCAGGCTGAGAGGTTGCGGCCGTTTCGAGGCGAGGGGCCTCCGGAAGTGCCGGTGCAGCCGGCAGGCCCGCTTCCGGAAGCGGGGCGTCCTCGTCCCCGGTGGGGGCCGCCTGCTCATCCTCCTCGGTGCTGCCGACCGCGACCTCCTCTTCCGGGGCGCTGGTCAGCGTCGCCACCGGCTCCTCAGCCTCGGCAGAGGCTGTCGGCGAGTCGGGCGCGGCGGCAGGATTGACCACCGACCCGGTCGCGCCCTGGGGCTCGGGGACCGCAACCGAGCCCGCCTCCGCAGGCGCCGGCGATGTCGGGAGCGCCGGCGTGGCCGCAACGGTCGCAGGGTCAACGGGAGAGGACGGGGTCGGCAACGGCTCTCTGACGGAATCCCCGTTTCCAACCAGAGATTTCAGGTTTTCCGAGAGGCGCGGGATAAAGGCCTCCTCCCCGTCCCGGCTTGTGATGGCGTACCAGCCGCCATAGCCGATCACCAGCACCAGCAAGGAGACTATGATGATCGCCCCACTCGGCACCTTGCCCTCGGGCACCGGTTCCGGAAAGGCAAGGTGGGTCTTGCTGTCCAATCCCTCCACCTCGCCTTTGAACCGGCGGACGATCTCAGCCGCGTCAAGCCCGAGATACTCGGCATAGGAACGCACAAATCCGACCGCATAGGTCGGACCCGGAAGCTCCCGGAAGCGGCCGCTTTCGATCGCCTGCAGGTAGGCCATACGAATGCGCAGGTTCGCCGAGACGTCGCGAAGGCTCTGGCCATAGCGCTCGCGCGTCTGCTTCAGGAGCTGGGCGATGCCTTCGCGCACTTCCTCGATCGGCTCGGCGCCATCAGGCTCCGACTGGCCGGAATCCACCACCTTGAACAAACGACGCTTCAGCTCAGACATCCACCGTCCCGGTCTGGACCGTCCCAAACAGCAGCCGCGGCGCCAATCGGCGCTTTAAGCGAGAAAATGATCGCAATCGACGATGTCGCGAGGTCTGCGCGAAACATATCCCCCGTCCCTTTGTACCAAGCCGCTCCAGGTCACGGCAACCCGTTCCAAGGCCACCGGATTGCCTGGGCCCAGCAGGTCTATGCGACGATCCCATGGTCGAGGGCGTAGTTCTGCAGGCGGGCGCGCAGGCTGGGCTCGGGCGCATCGAGCAGCAAACTCAGGAATTTTCTGGCCTGCCCGAGATCAAGGCTGCGCGCCATCGCCCGGACCGGTCCGATCGCGGGCGGGGCCATGGACAGGCTGCGGAAGCCGACCGATGCGAGCGCCATTGCCTCGAGCGGCTCGCCCGCCATTTCGCCGCAGACCGTCGCCGAGACGCCCGCCGCCTCCGCGGCCTCGGCAATGTTGGCGAGGATCTTCAGCATGACCGGGGCAAGTATGTCGTAGCGATGCACTAGGCGCGGATTGCCGCGATCGGAGGCGAAGAGAAACTGCTGCAGGTCGTTGGTGCCGACCGAAACAAAATCGACTTTTCGCAAGAGCGCGGGAAGCTGCCAGAGCAGCGAAGGGACCTCAAGCATGACACCGGTCGAAACGCGCTCGGGCAAGGGCGCGCCGCGCGCGGCGGCCCGCTCCAACTCCAGCTGCAGGATACCGCACGCGCGCTCGAACTCGCTGACCTGCGCGATGAGCGGGAACATCAGCGAGAGCGGCCGCCCGCCGGCGGCGCGGATCATCGCCCTGATTTGTTGGCGCAAAAGCGCCGGCCGGTCGAGCCCGATACGGATCGCGCGCCAGCCCATTGCCGGATTTTCTTCCCCCTCCTCGTGCCAATAGGGCAACGCCTTGTCGCCACCGATATCGAGCGTACGGAACGTGACGGGACGGCCATCCGCTTGATCAAGGACACGCCGGTAGAGCTCCGCCTGATTGTTCACGTCGGGAAAGCTTGAACGGACCATGAATGGAATTTCGGTGCGGTAGAGACCGACCCCGTCCGCTCCGCTCTCGGCAAGGTTGCGTAAATCGATCAGGAGTCCGGCATTGATGTTGAGCGACAGCCGCACCCCGTCGAGAGTGACCGGGGGCAGGTCGCGGATAAGGGCGAGCGCCCGGCGGCGGCGGTCGCGGTTGTTCAGCATCTCCTGATAGGCGGCGAGGATGTCCTCGCGCGGCCGCAGGAACATCTGCTCATTGTCCGCGTCGAGGATGAGGGTCTCGCCAGCCTCGACCCGGACAAGCGCGTTGGCCACCCGTCCCAGCACCGGAATGCCGAGCGCCCGGGCGACGATGCAGACATGAGACGTGGCGCTGCCCTCCTCCAGCACCAGCCCGTGAAGACGACGGCCATAGTCCAGCAGTTCAGCCGGCCCCAGGCTGCGGGCAACCAGAATTGCCAGATCGGGCACCCGCTCCCTTCTGGGCCGTTCCCCGGAGCTGGTCAGATGCGCGATCAGGCGGTTGGCAAGGTCGTCCAGATCGGAAAGACGCTCGCGCAGATAGGGATCGGTCGCTTGCGAAAGCCGTGCGCGGGTGTCGTCCTTCACTTTCTGCACGCCCGCCTCCGCGGTAAGGCCGCTGCGAATCGCCTCGGCGATGCGTGTGATCCAACCATGGTCCTGCGCGAACATCCGGTAGGTCTCGAGGATGTCGCGCTCCTCGCCATGCGCGAGATCGGCCGCTGCGATGAGGTCGTCGACCGCGTCCTGCATTCCGAGCACCGCCTGGCGCAGCCGGTCTAACTCCGCCTCGGGGTCCTCCGCCACAATCCGGGTCAGCACCACTCCCGGTTCGTGCAGCACCGCCACGCCGATCACGATGCCGGGGTTGAGGGCGAGCCCTTCGAGGCGGATCGGCATCAAGCCGGTGCCGTCGCTCGGGCGCCGCTCCTCGGGACTGACCAGTTCTCCGCTCGCCGCCAACTCCGCCAGGAACATTGCGATGGTCTGCAGCGCCTCGACATCATCCTCGGTGTAGTGCCGTTGCGTGCGGTTCTGAACCACCAGAACCCCAAGCACTCGGCCGCCGCGCAGAATCGGCACGCCCAAAAGCGAGTGGTAGATCTCCTCTCCAGTCTCCGGACGGTAGGCGAAGTTCGGATGGGATTGCGCATCCGCAAGCGCCAACGGTCGGGCATGCGCGGCGATATCGCCGACCAGGCCTTCGCCAACCCGCAGGCGCGTGCTGTGGACGGCCTCATGCCGAAGGCCCCGCGTGGCAAAGAGCTCCAGCACCTCGCCCGCACGCATCACATAGACAGAGCAGACCTCGGCCACCATGTCGGCGGCGATCAAAGATACGGTCTGTTCCAGCCTTTGCTCGGCCGGCAGGTCGGCGGCCATTATGTCGCGCAGCCGTCGCAATAAGCGCCGAAACGGGGTAAGACCGCCGGCGGGCTCGCGCATGGACTTAGCCTCCGTCGCCGGCCTGACGTTTCAGGCTGGCCAGCGCCTGTTCCACCAGTTCCTCGATGATATCGCAAGTGCTCTGCTCGCGGGTCACCATGCCGACGCTCTGGCCAGCCATCATCGATCCGGTTTCGACATCGCCCTCGATTACCGCCCGGCGCAGTGCGCCCGCCCAGAAATGCTCGATCTCAAGCTGCGCCGATTTCTGGTCGAGCTCGCCGTTGGTGAAGCGCTGGATCACCTCGCGCTGGAATTCAGCAAAGCGGCGCGTTCCCTCGTTGTCCAGCGCGCGCACCGGGATCACCGGGAACCGAGAATCGATCTGGACGGAGGGGACGGCATCCCGCGCCGCGGCGCGCAAGAAAGCCCGCTTGAACTTCGGATGCGCGATCGATTCGGTTGCGCAGACAAAGCGGGTTCCGAGCTGGCAGCCCGAGGCGCCCATCTCCAGAAACGCAAGGATCGCTTCGCCGCGGCCGATGCCGCCGGCAACGAAGACCGGCACCTCCCTCAGCTGCGGCAGGATCTCCTGCGCGAGGACGCTGGTCGAGACCGGGCCGATATGCCCACCCGCCTCCATTCCCTCGATGACGATGGCCTGCGCACCCGATCGCACCAGCTTGCGCGCGATCGCAAGGGCCGGAGCGAAGCAGACCAGATGCGCTCCTCCCGAGCGCACGCGCGCCATGGCTGGCGCGGGCGGCAGACCGCCGGCCAAAACGACATGGCCCACCCGGTGGTCGAGGCAAACCTCGATCAATTCCATGAGCTGCGGGTGCAAGGTGATCAGATTGACCCCGAAGGGCGCGTCGGTAAGCTTCGCGGTCGCCGCAATTTCTTCCGACAGCCGCTCCGGCGTCATGGAGCCCGAGGCAATGACGCCGAAGCCGCCCGCATTGGAGATGGCGGCAACCAGATTTCGTTCGGAGACCCACGTCATCGCGCCGCCGAGAATGGCGACCTTGGTGCCGAGGAAGTCTCGGCCGCGCCGCCACAGGCGGTCGAGCTGGACCCGGGCAGCGGCCGTCACGTCGCGTCGAGCCCGTAGGCCGTATGAAGGGCGCGCAAGGCCAACTCCGTATACTCCTCGGCGATCAACACGCTGACCTTGATCTCCGAGGTCGAGATCACCTGGATATTGATTCCCTTCTCGGCCAGGGCCTGGAACATGCGCTGAGCCACACCGGCATGGCTGCGCATCCCCACGCCGATCACGGAGACCTTCACCACCGTCGCGTCCGAGATGAGATCGGCATAGTGGAGCTTGCGCTTCTGATCAACCAGAAGCTTCACCGCGCGCGCCAAATCCGCACGGCCCACGGTGAAGGTGAGGTCCGTGGTCTGCCCCGGACCGGAAGAGACGTTCTGGACGATCATATCCACATTCACGGCGGCATCGGCCAGCGGCCCGAAAATGGCTGCCGCCACGCCCGGCCGGTCGGGAACACGGACCAGGGTGATCTTGGCCTCATCGCGGCTGTAGGCGATGCCACTTACCACTTCTTTTTCCACGATCTCGTCCTCGTCGGTGACCAGAGTGCCGGGTCTGTCCTCGAAGCTGGAGAGCACCTGAATGCGAACCCTGTGCTTCATCGCCAACTCGACCGAGCGCGTCTGCAGGACCTTGGCGCCCTGCGAGGCCATCTCCAGCATTTCCTCGTAGGTGATCTTGTCGAGCTTGCGTGCCCTGGCAACTATGCGCGGATCGGTTGTGTATACCCCATCCACGTCGGTAAAAATGTCGCAGCGGTCGGCATCGAGCGCGGCCGCCAGCGCCACCGCCGAGGTATCCGAGCCGCCGCGGCCGAGCGTGGTGACCCGCCCGTCCGGCCCGATACCCTGGAAGCCGGCGACCACGGGCACTTGCTTCTGCCCGAACCGGCGGGTGATCTCGCCGCAGTCGATCGCGTCGATGCGCGCCTTGCCGTGCACACCGTCGGTGCGGATCGGCAGCTGCCAACCAAGCCATGAGCGCGCATTGACGCCGAGATCCTGAAGGGCGATGGAGAGAAGTCCGGCCGTCACCTGCTCGCCGGAGGCCACCACCACATCATATTCGCGCGCATCGTGCAGCCGCGCAGTTTCATTGGTCCAGGCGACAAGCTGGTTGGTGGCTCCTGCCATCGCCGAAACCACGACGGCGACATCCTGCCCGGCATCGACCTCGCGCTTCACCCGCTCTGCCGCGGTCCTGACCCGTGGCATGTCGGCCAGAGAGGTGCCGCCGAATTTCATGACGATGCGGGCCATACCTGTCCTTCACCTGGCGAGCGCGCCGGTTGTCGGGCCGGCGCGCGTCATCCATACTGAATCTGGCGCGCCGGGCGCAATGGGCGGCCCTAGAATTGATATTGGAAGGAACGACATCGTCGTCATGGCGCGTCGGGCAAGAGCGGTCCCCAGCAGTGTCGATACGGCGGAAATCCGGCGCTTCGCGGCGCTCGCCGAAGAATGGTGGGCGCCGGAGGGTCGGTTCCGCCCGCTTCATGCCTTGAACCCGGTGCGGCTGGCGTTCATCCGTGACCAGATGGTCCGGCATTATGGTTTGGACCCCGCGCTCAGGGCGCCCCTCAGCGGTCTCGAGGCGATCGACATCGGTTGCGGTGGCGGTCTTCTGGCCGAACCGGTGCGGCGCATGGGTGCGCGCGTGACAGGGCTGGATGCCGACGCCAAGGGACTGGCGGTCGCCCGCCATCACGCCCTGGAAAGCGGGCTCGACATCGATTACCGGCTTGGTTGCGCCGAGGAGTTGGCCGCCGCCGGGCCCAAATTCGATATCGTGCTGGCGATGGAGATCATCGAGCATGTGGCCGACCGCAACGCCTTTCTCGACGCCTGCGCCGCGCTCATCAGGCCGGGAGGGCTGTTCGTTGCCGCGACCTTGAACCGAACGCCGAAGGCCTTCGCGCTGGCCATCATGGGGGCGGAGTATCTATTGAGATGGCTTCCTCGCGGCACTCATGACTGGCGCAAGTTCGTCCGCCCTTCGGAACTGGCCGCCGGCCTCAGGCGCAATGGCCTTACGGTCGAGGCGCTGACGGGGCTGAGCTACGACCTCGGGACCGGAGGCTGGCGACTGTCGCGCGACACCGACGTCAACTACATGATCGCGGCGGCCAAGCCCGCATGATGGTGCGATGGCAGGGGGAATCGATCATCTCGTGCTCTGCGTCAGAGATCTGGAGCAGGCGCGATATGTCTATCAGCAGCTAGGTTTCACCCTGACCCCTCCGGCACGGCACCCGTTCGGCACCGCCAACAGCCTTGTCCAGTTTGCCGAGCGGAGTTTCCTCGAGCTGCTGACGGTCGCCGATCCGGGTTCCATTCCTCAGATGCGGCCCGGCTTTTTCAGCTTCGGCGCCTTCAACCGGGATTTCCTGCTGCGTCAAGAAGGTTGCTCGATGCTGGTGCTGGAGAGCGCCGATGCCGAGGGGGATGCCGGCGCTTGGGCATCGGCCGGCCTTGGCGCGTTCGCGCCCTTCCGTTTCGAGCGGCCGGCCAAGCTGCCCGACGGCACGATCGCCACGGTAGCGTTCACCTTGGCCTTCGCGGTCGATGCACGACTGTCGGACTCGGCCTTCTTCGCCTGCCAGCAGCATGCGCCGCAGTTCTTCTGGATGTCCGAGTACCAGCGCCACGCCAATGGCGCTCTTGGGATCGACGAAGTCGCCCTGGTGGCTGCCGATCCCCTCGCTTTCTCGGGCCTGCTCGAGAGCCTGACCGGGGTGGCCGCCGAGTCCATCGAGGGGGGAGTCGTTGCCCACACAGCTCGCGGCCGGTTCCTGGCCATCACGCCGGAGGCGTTCGAGCAACGCTATGCAGTCGTGGCGCCGCCCTTGGACCGGGGTCCGCGCTTGGCGGGCTGCCGCATCGGCGTCGAGGATGCGGACGCCTTCAAGGCGCGGCTGCGCAAGATCGGGACAGAGTTCCGCAAGGCGGGCACAGCCTTGGTGATCCCGCCATCGGCGGCCTTCGGTCTGGCGCTCGGCTTCGTTCAGCGCTCGAAGGCCTGAAGCTCCTCCGCCAGTCGCGTGAAAACGGAGTCCCAGTCGCCGCGTCGAGGCTGGCGGAACAAGCGCACGCTCGGATACCAGGGGCTGTCCTCGCGGTCGAGCAGCCAGAACCAGTAGGGCGTGAAGGGCAAGAGCACCCAGGTGGGCCGCCCCAGGCTGCCGGCGAGATGGGCGGGCGCGCTGTCGACCGTGATCACCAGATCGAGCCGATCCATCAGCCCGGCGGTGTCGGCAAAATCCTCCAGAAGCGGCGCGGCATCCAAGATCCGTCCCGGCGCAAGCCCGCTCAGCTGTTCGGCCTGTGCACCCTTCTGCAGGCTGACGAACTGCAGCTTCGGATTGTCGGCCAGCGGCAGAAAGCGCTCCAGCGAGATCGAGCGTTGCGCATCGCCGGCGAAATCGGAATTGCCGCCCCAAGCGATGCCGACGGCGATGCGGCTGCCGATCTGGGACAGGATCGGCTCGAACTTTTCCCCAAGCTGCGGTTCGGGGTGCAGATCGGGCGCGGGTGGAACGGTCGAGGGGTAGGCGGCGAAAAGCCGGGGCAGCTCCATCAGCGGCGCGTGGAAATCGGCCGCCGGCAGGCGCGCGGGCGCTTCGATCAAGCGATCGACCCCCGGCAAGCGACCAAACAGGCGCGCCAGCGGCAGCGGGCATTCCAGAAACACGGTCGCACCCTGGGACTTGACCAACGGAACGAACCGCGAGGCGGCGATTGTGTCGCCGAAACCCTGCTCGGCCCAAAGCAGGATGCGTTTGCCGTCAAGATCCTCGCCCTCCCAAGCTGGCATCGGCATACGCCGTGGCTTTGCGTCACGGGCGCGCCAGCGCAGCCGGTAGTCTTCAAGACCGGGACCCCAGCGGCCGAGAACCAGATGCACGTAACCGCGTCCCAGCCGCGCCTGTAGGTGATCGGGATCGAGCGCCAGCGCCTGGTCGAAACTGATCGCCGCCTCGCCAAGCCAACCCTCTGCAATCAACGCATGTCCCAGGCCTGCGTGCGCATCCGACAATTCCGGCGCCAGGGCGACCGCACGTCGACAGCAGGCGACTGACTCCTCCGCATGGCCGAGATGGCGCAGGCACTGACCCAGAAGGCTGAGGGCGGCGGCATAGCGCGGGTTGAGCGCCAGGGCCTTGTGGCAGGCGCGAGCCGCCTCCGGCCATCGCCTCAGATCCGCCAGGACGAGGGCAAGATTGAGCTGAGGCTCGGGCCGGTCGGGCTGCGCCGCGGCCACGCGCGCCAACTGCGCGAGCGCGGCCGCGAGATCGTTGCGGTCGCGCAACATCAGTCCGAGATTGGTCCGCGCCGCATTGTGCTCCGGATCGGTGGCGAGCACAGCCTGATACTGGCGGACTGCTTCGGCAGACATGCCTTGATCGCGTTTCAGATTGGCAAGATTGAACAGCACATCGGGCGTGCCGGGAGAGAGCGTCAACGAGCGCATATAGCTGGCCTCGGCCTCCTCGAGGCGGCCGCGTGCGCGCAACGCCACTCCGAGGTTGGCATGCGCCGGCGCCAGATCCGGAACAAATCTCAGGAGTCGTTCGTAAAGAGCGATCGCCTGGTCCAGCTCGCCTTCCCTGTGATGGCGCACAGCATCGGCGAGCAGCCTGCGCCAGGTCTCGTCGGAACGGCCGGGTGCTGCCGCCAGAACGCTCAATCCCCTACCCGTCCCCGATCTTCAATGTCTCACGCCGAGCCAGATCTTTCTTTTGACTGCGTATAGTAGGCCTGTAAGCACGATCAGGAAAAGCACGGTCTTCACGCCCATGCGTTTTCGCGCCTCGAGATTGGGTTCTGCAGTCCAGGCCAAAAAGCTGGTCACATCCGCGGCCATCTGCGGCACCGTCGCTTCGGTTCCATCGGCATAGGTGACTGCGCCCTCCGCGAGCGGCGGCGGCATGGCGATGACATGGCCGGGGAAGTATTTGTTGTAGTACTGCCCCTCTTTCAGAGCGAAATCCGCCGGCGGATCCTCATAGCCGATCAACACGGCATAAAGGTGATTGGCGCCGTTCTTTCGAGCCTCGACGATCAACGACAGATCGGGCGGCAGCGCGCCGTTGTTGGCGACTCGGGCCGCCGGCTCGTTCGGGAACGGCGACTTGAAGGGATCGGCGGGCAGGCCGGGGCGCTCGAACATCTCGCCCTGGTCGTTCGGGCCATCGGTGTAGGTTTGCTCGGCGGCAAGCGCCTTGATCTCCTCCGCCGAATAGCCGAGAGCGGCAAGCTCGCGATAGCGAATCAGGCTGAGACCATGACAACCGGCACAGACATTGCGATAGACTTCGTAGCCCCGCCTGAGACCATCGCGCTCGAAGGTGCCGAACATTCCGGCGAAGGACCAGCGCCGCTCCGGGAGCTCGACCTCCGAGACCGCCGCCAGCGCCGCACCGACACCGATCACGACACCGGCGATGCCGCCGCACAAGCTCCAGCGCATGCCCACGCCCCCTTAAGCCTTGTCCATCATCCGCGCTGGCGCCGGCGCGAAGGCGCCGCCCGACAGCACCGGCTGGCCGATGCTCATCGGCAGCGGTCTGGGCCGCTCCAATCGCGAGAGCAGCGGCACCAGAATGAGGAAGTGCAGGAAGTACCAGATCGTGGCAATTCGACCGATCGTTATCCAGTGACCCTCCGGGGGGTTGGCGCCGACAATGCCGAGCACCACGCAGTCAACCACCAGGAACCAGAAGAAGATCTTGTAGATCGGCCGGAAACGCGCGCTGCGGACCGGCGAACGGTCGAGCCACGGCAGGACGAAGAGAACGCCGATCGAGGCGAACATCAGGACCACGCCGCCGAGCTTGTTCGGCACCGCGCGCAAAATCGCGTAGAACGGCAGAAAATACCATTCCGGGACGATATGCGGCGGCGTTGAAAGAGGATTGGCCGGAATATAGTTGTCCGGCTCGCCGAAGAGGTTGGGCGCGAAGAACACGACGAGCGCGTAGACGATCAGGAACACGCCCAGCCCGAACATGTCCTTCACAGTGTAGTAAGGATGGAAGGGAATGGTGTCCTGCGGCCCCTTGGTGTCGATGCCGAGCGGATTGTTCGAACCGAACCGATGCAGGGCCACCAGATGCAGAACCACCACCGCGACGATCAGGAAGGGAAACAGATAGTGCAGCGAGTAGAAGCGGTTGAGGGTCGGATTGTCGACGGCGAACCCGCCCCAGAGCCAGTTGACGACGCTCTCGCCCACGAAGGGGATCGCCGAGAACAGGTTGGTGATGACGGTCGCGCCCCAGAAGCTCATCTGTCCCCAAGGCAGCACGTAACCCATGAAGGCGGTGGCCATCATCAGCACGAAGATGATGACGCCAAGAATCCATAGAAGCTCGCGCGGCGCCTTGTAGGAGCCGTAATAGAGCCCACGAAACATATGCACAAAAACGACGATGAAGAACATCGACGCGCCGTTCATATGCAGGTAACGGATCAGCCAGCCATAGTTGACGTCGCGCATGATCCACTCGACGGAATCGAACGCATGGTCGATATGTGGCGTGTAGTGCATGGCCAGCACGATGCCGGTTACGATCATCACCACCAGCATGATCCCGGCGAGCGAGCCGAAGTTCCACCAGTAGCTGAGATTGCGGGGCGTGGGATATTCGTTCAACTCATGGGATAGGAAGGTAAAGATCGGCAGCCGGTAGTCGATCCAGCGTACAACCGGGTTCTTGAAGACGGGAGCGCTCATGCCGAAGCTCCTCCGACGGTCCCCGCTTCGCCGATACGAACGACCGTGTCGCTTGCGAAGACATAGTCGGGCACGGCGAGATTTTGGGGCGCGGGACCCCTGCGGATCCGGCCCGAAGTATCATAGTGAGAGCCGTGACAGGGGCAGAACCAACCGCCGTAGTCGCCCTTCGGATCGGCGGCCTTCTGGCCCAGGGGAATGCAGCCGAGATGGGTGCAGACGCCGACGGTGATCAACCATTCCGCCCGCGGCGCCCGCGCCTCGTCGCTCTGAGGATCGCGCAGTTCGTCCAGATCGACCGAGCGCGCGGCCTCGATTTCCTCTTCGGTGCGATGACGGATGAAGACCGGCTTGCCGCGCCACTTGACCGTGATCGACTGGCCGACCGCGATCGGCGAGAGGTCGACCTCGACGGTCGAAAGCGCCAGCACCTCGGCGGAGGGGTTCATCTGGTCGATGAAGGGCCATATTACCGACGCCGTGCCGATGGCGCCGATGGCGGTGGTGGCCAAAATCAGGAAATCGCGGCGGGAGCCCGTTTCCTCGCCGTGGAGATCCTCTCCGGCCCGGCTGCGGGCCATCTCAGAGGCATGGACCATCGCCCCACGTTCCTTTCTTTTCTTCTTCCGATCCGCCCCAACGACCATGAGGCGACCACCGCGATGAATCCCAGCGGCGCCGGCTCGCGCCTCTTACCGCATCTGCAAGCAAACGCGCAACCGGGCCTTGGCGCAGACCATCCATCGGCCTTTCTTTAGAGAATGGGACTATGGTCACGGCCGGCTGCAGCCGGGATGCGTCACCCTGCCGCAGAACGGGTCTTCGCCGCAGCGCCAATGAGTGGTTAGTGTCGACTCGATGCGCCTCGCCCTCTATCAACCCGACATCCCTCAGAACGCCGGCGCAATGATCCGGCTCGGCGCCTGCCTTGGCGTCGGGGTCGACCTGATCGAGCCCTTGGGGTTCATCCTCGACGATCGCCGTCTCAGGCGCGCACATATGGACTATCTGGAGCATGTGCAGATGGACCGCCATAGCTCCTGGAACCGGTTCCTGGAAGCCAAGCCACCCGGGCGGCTGGTGCTTTTGACCAAGGCCGGCGATCTCCGCTACACCGAGTTCCGCTTCGCCCCCGACGATATCCTGTTGCTGGGGCGCGAGAGCGTCGGGGCGCCCGAGGAGGTGCAACGCCGGGCCGACGCACGTCTCAAGGTGCCGCTGCAGACGGGCCTTCGATCGCTCAACGTGGCGTTGGCGGCGGCGATGGTGCTGGGCGAAGCCTTGCGGCAGACGGAGGGATTCCCGCCGTGACCGGCGATCCGATGGATGAACGAGGAGAGCGGGCCAGAGCCTGGTTCGAGCGTCTCCGTGACGAGATTTGCGCCGCCTTCGAGGCGATTGAAGCGGCCCATCGGGGGCCGCTCGCCGATCGCTCCGCCGGCCGGTTCGAGCGCACCCCCTGGGACCGTCCGGGCGGGGGTGGAGGCACCATGGCGGTCATGCGCGGGCGTGTCTTCGAGAAGGTCGGCGTCAACGTCTCGACCGTGCATGGCGCGTTCAGCGAGGAGTTCCGCGCGCAAATTCCGGGCGCGGCGGAATCGGACGGCCGCTTCTGGGCGAGCGGCATCTCGCTGGTGGCGCATATGCACTCGCCGCTGGTGCCGGCCGTGCATATGAACACGCGGCTGATCGCGACCTCGAAGTCCTGGTTCGGCGGAGGAACCGACCTCACGCCGATGTTTCCGGACGAGGCCGCCGCTGGCGACTTCCATGCCGCCCTCAAATCAGCCTGCGACCGTCATGGCGCAGACTACTATGAGCGCTACAAGGCCTGGTGCGACGAGTATTTCTTCCTGAAGCACCGCGGCGAGCCGCGCGGCGCGGGGGGCATCTTCTACGACTATCTCGACAGCGGCGACTGGGAAGCCGACCTTGCCTTCACCCAGGACGTCGGCTGCGCCTTTCTCGAGATCTACCCCGAGCTGGTGCGTCGCCACATGGAAGCGCCCTGGACCGAGGAACAGCGCCACCACCAGCTGGTCCGCCGCGGCC
>DASPGI010000033.1:0-14149 GCA_035620695.1 Alphaproteobacteria bacterium | reverse complement strand
GGTGGTGGTCGACCCGCGAAAGCTTCAGGGCTTCGGCATATCCATCGGCGATGTGGGAGAGGCGATCCGGGACAGCAACCGCGACGTCGGCGGGCGGGTGGTCGAGCTGAGCGAAACGGAGTTCGTCGTCCGCGGCAAAGGCTATATCACGGGCATCGGCGATCTGGAGCAGGTGGTGCTGCGGAGCAGCCACGGAACGCCCGTGCTGCTGAAGGATCTGGCTCGCATCGAGCTTGGCCCGGACGAACGGCGCGGCATCACCGAGCTGAACGGCGAGGGCGAGGTGGTCAGCGGGATCGCGCTGCAGCGCTACGGCGCGAACGCGCTGGATGTCATCGCCAATGTGAAACAGAAGGTCCTAGAGATCTCGGCGGGTCTTCCGCAATCGGTCCAGATCGAGACCGTCTACGACCGTTCCGAGCTGATCCACCGCGCCATAGAGACCTTGACCCGCACGCTCCTGGAGGAGAGTGTGGTGGTGGCGCTCGTCTGCATCCTGTTCCTCTTCCACTTGCGCAGCGCCATGGTCGCCATATTGATGCTGCCCGTGGGCGTGCTGATGGCGATCGCCGTCATGCATGCGCTCGGCGTCACCTCGAACATCATGAGCCTCGGCGGTATTGCCATCGCGGTCGGCGCCATGGTCGATGCGGCGATCGTGATGATCGAGAATGCGCATAAACGGCTCGAACGCGCCGGGCCCGGCGCGCAGCGACACAAGATCTTGATCGACGCGGCGGTCGAGGTCGGCCCCGCTCTCTTCTTCAGCCTCCTGGTTATCACCGTCTCGTTCCTGCCGGTCTTCGCCCTCGAGGCGCAGGAAGGGCGCATGTTCAAGCCGCTGGCCTTCACCAAGACCTTCGCCATGGCCTCGGCCGCGCTGCTGTCGGTCACGCTCGTCCCGGTGCTGATGCTGCTCTTCGTGCGCGGACGCATCCTGCCGGAGCATCGCAATCCCCTGAATCGCCTGCTGATCTGGGCCTATCGGCCGCTGATTCGCCTTGTGTTGCGGGCACGGCTGGCGACGGTCCTGGCAGCCGTCGCGGCGGTCGGCGTCTCCATCATCCCGCTGCAGAGAATCGGCACCGAGTTCATGCCAACCTTGAACGAGGGCACGATCTTTTACATGCCCACCACCCTGCCCGGCCTTTCGGTGACGAAGGCGGCGGAGCTTCTTCAGACCCAGAACAAGATCATCAAAACCTTCCCCGAGGTCGTATCGGTCTACGGCAAGGCCGGCCGGGCGGCGACCGCTACCGACCCCGCCCCGACCGAGATGATCGAGACGGTCATCAACTTGAAACCCGAAGCAGAGTGGCGCCAGGGGGTGACGATCGACAGCCTGATCGCCGAGCTGGATGCCGCGCTGCAATTTCCGGGGGTGAGCAACGCCTGGACGATGCCGATCCGGGCGCGGATCGACATGCTCTCCACCGGCATCCGCACGCCCATCGGCATCAAGCTGTTCGGGCGCAGCTACGAGGAGATGGATGAGGTCGCCCGCCGGATCGAGGCCGTGGTGAGGCAGGTTCCGGGAACGACCAGCGTCTTCGCGGAGCGAGTGGTCGGCAGCTACTATCTCAATATCGAGCCGGACCGCCAGGAAATCGCTCGGTATGGGCTGACCGTCGGCGAGGTCCAGGACGTGATCGCCTCCGCCTTGGGAGGCGAGGCGGTCACGACCACGGTGGAGGGCCGCGAGCGCTTCGCGGTGATCGTCCGCTACCCGCGCGAGCTGCGCGACGATCCCCAGGCGGTCGCGACCGAGATCCTTGTCGCCAGCCGCACCGGCACGCAGGTGCCGCTGGGGCAGCTGGCCGACATCTCCTTGAGCCAAGGGCCCTCCTCCATTCGCACGGAGAATGCCCAGCTCGCGCTCTATATCTTCATCGATATGCGCGGGCGCGACATCGGCGGCTACGTCTCGGAGGCCGGGGAGGCGGTGGCCTCGCAAGTTGGCTTCCCGCCCGGCACCTACGCCGTCTGGAGCGGCCAGTTCGAGTATCTCGAGCGGGCCAAGGCGCGGCTGGCGATCGTCGTGCCGATCACGTTGCTCATCACCTTCGTGCTGCTGTATCTGAACTTCCGAAGGCTGACCGAAACGCTGATCGTGATGCTGTCCCTGCCCTTCGCCCTGGTCGGTGGACTCTGGTACGTAGACTGGCTGGACTTCAACATGTCGGTTGCGGTGGCAGTCGGATTTATCGCACTGGCTGGCGTCGCCGCGGAAACCGGCGTGATCATGCTGATCTATCTCGAAAACTCCTGGGCCGAGCGCCGAGCCCGCGCCGCGAAGGAAGGGCGCGCAACGACGCGCGCCGATCTGGACGCGGCCGTCATGGAGGGAGCGGTCGACCGGGTGCGCCCGAAAATAATGACCGTGGTTGCGATCATGGCCGGATTGCTGCCGATTCTCTGGAATGATGGAACGGGATCGGAAGTGATGCAGCGCATTGCCGTGCCGATGATCGGCGGGATGGTCTCATCGACCTTCCTGACGCTGCTCGTCATCCCGGCGATCTATAGCCTCGTCAAGGGTTGGGCCTCGTCGGCGCGCGAGCCAGCACTGCAGGCAGCTCCTGCGCGTCCCTGAGATATCGACGCGCCGATCAACCTGGCCGGAAATCAATCCTCGCAGGGCCGCATCGTGACGGGCGCCATCCCCGGCAGGAGGACCGCGAGCTCATTGCACCCCGCCGCCGCCCAGCAAAGCCGCCACTCGCCGACCCCGGAGCGTGCCAGGATCAGCTCCGGCACCGGCGCCCGGTCGGGACGCCAGCGCCACCAGCCGCCCTCCAGGCGCGCGTTCTCACCCGGCTCCATGCCAGCCCCGTGCCCCCGGATGCGCGCCTCGCTCAGAATCAGGCCCGCTGACGAGATCCGGTAATCCTCCTGCCATTCGGTGCGCTCGACCGTATGCTCCCAAGCAAGGGTGAACGCCGTTATCGGCAGCGACAAAGCCAGACCCGCGGCGGTGAGGCAAAGCATCAGGCCGCCGCAGCGCCGGCCCGCCGGCGGCGCTTCAGCCAGTCGGCCAGGAGGAACAGGATCGCAAGCGCAAAACCAATCTCGTCCGTGATCGGCAACGCAACCACCAGGAGAAACGCTGCGGCTGTGGCGAGAAGGCGCTGCCACCAGGCGAGCGGGGCGAAGAAGAATCCGATCGCAGCACCGCCCCAGAGGGCGATGGCGATCAGGGCTTTCAAGAACACATAGCCGCTCACGATCCAGCTGTCCGACTGCAGCATCAATGCCGGCGCATAGACCGCCATGAACGGCACGACGAACCCGGCGATGGCGATGCGCATGCAGTGAAAGCCGATCCTGAGGCCGGAGGCCTTTGCAATCGAAGACGCGGCGAAGGCGGCCAGCGCAACCGGCGGAGTGAGGTCGGCCATAATCCCGAAATAGAAGACGAACATATGGCTGACCACGAGCGGCACGCCGAGATCGAGCAGCGATGGTCCTACCAGCGAGGAGGTAATGATGTAGTTGGGGATCGTCGGTATGCCCATGCCGAGCACCAGACAGGTCAGCATGGTCAGTACCAGGCTTAGAAACAGGCTGGCCTCCGCGGCCCTTAAGATCACCTGGCCGAAGCTGGTCGCAAGGCCGGTCAGCGTCATGACGCCGATGATGACGCCGACCAAGGCGCATGCGATCCCCACGGGAATTGCTCCGACTGCGCCTTCGGCGAGGGAGTTCAATGCCAGCTTGAGGCTCGCCCGTCCGTTGCGCGAGGGGAAATTCACGGCCACGAGCAAGGCAATGAGCAGGAAGAGGGCGGTGATGCCGTACTGAAAGAAAGCTCCGCAGGCAAGACCAAGAGCGATCCAAAACAACCAGCGCCAAACCCGTGGTCCGATCGCCGCCGAGATCGGCAGTCCCAGGACCAGAAGTGCCGTCAATCCGAGCGCAACCGTGCCGGCGAAGAGCGGCGTATACCCGCTGAACAACAGGTAGACCAGCGCGGCCAGCGGCAGCAGCAGCGGCCAGCCCTCTACCAGCGCTTTCGCCGCACTCGGGCATTCGGCGCGAGGCAGCCCGTGCAGGCCGACCCTCCCCGCCTCCAGATGCACCATCCAGAACACCGTCGCAAAGTAGAGTATCGCCGGCAGCGCCGCCGCCTGGACGATCGACACATAGGGCATGTTCAGGGTCTCGGCCATGATGAAGGCGACGGCGCCCATGACCGGGGGCATGATCTGCCCGCCCATGCTGGCGGTCGCCTCGACCGCCCCGGAGAATTCCGCGCGAAATCCAAAGCGCTTCATCAGGGGAATGGTGAACTGGCCGGTGGTCACCACGTTGGCGACGCCCGATCCGTTGATGGTGCCCATCAAGGCCGAAGACACGACCGCGACCTTGCCCGGACCGCCACGCATATGACCGACCGTGCCGAGCGCCACGTCGTTGAACAGCTTGATCATCCCGGCCCGCTCCAAAAACGCGCCGAACAGAATGAAAAGAAAGATGTAGGTCGAGGAGACTAGGGTCGGAATGCCGTAGATGCCTTCGGTGCCGAGGAAGAGCTGATCGATCACCTGATCGGGCCCATAGCCGCGATGCGCCAGAAGGCCGGGAAGGTTGCGCCCGAAGAGGGCGTAGAGGATGAAGGCGCCGCAGATGAGCGGCAGAGCGATCCCCATCACACGGCGCGCCGCCTCGAAGACCAGGAGGATCACCGCCGCGCCGACGATCAAGTCCTGCAATGCCGGATCGCCCGAGCGCAGAATGATCTCGCCCTCGAAAAGCCAGTGGTAGAAGGCGAGCAAAATCCCCACAGCGCCGACCGCCCAACCGAGCGGACTGCCATTCGGCCGCATGCGGCCGCGCGCATCATAGAGCGCGAAAACCAGCAGCAGCAGGAAGCCGACATGAATCGAGCGCATGACCAGGCTCGACAGCGGCGCGTAGGCGGCGGTGTATATCTGATAGGCGGAGAATGCGAGCCCGACGGCATAGACCAGCGGCCCGATCCGGTGTGTCACCGCCGGAACGGCCTCGGCCGCCGCCGGCCCGCCCGAAAAGGCCTCGGGCGCCGGCGCATCGGTAGGGGCCCTGCCGGTCACTTGATGAGGCCGGTTTCCTTGTAATAGCGCTCGGCGCCGGGATGGAGCGGCACCGGCATTCCCTCGGTAGCCTTGGATGGATCGATTCCCTTGGCCGCCGCGTGCGCGGCCACGAGCTGATCCTTGTTCTCGTGCAGCAGCTTGGTCATCAGGTAGGCCGTCTCCTCGCCGATATCGGCATGGGTGACGAGATAGTTGATCACCGCCGCGGTCGGCACGTCCTCGTCCTGACCCTCATATGTTCCGGCCGGAATGGTCCGCGCGATATAGGCGGGATCGCCGATCTTGGCCACCACCTCCTCGGGAATCGCCACGATGACGATCGGCACCGAAGCTGCAAGGTCGCGGATCGAGGCCGCGCCCAGCCCGACGGACTGCAGCGTTGCGTCGAGCTGGCGGTTCTTGATCAATTCGACCGATTCACCGAACGGCAGATACTCGACCTTGCCGAGATCCTGATAGCTCATGCCGGCTGCGCCCAGCACCGCGCGTGCATTCAGCTCGGTGCCGGATTTCGGCGCGCCGACCGAGATCCGCTTGCCCTTGAGGTCGGCAAGGCTCCGGATGGCCGAATCTTCGCTGGCGACGATCTGAATGTAGTTAGGGTAGAGCGCCGACAGGCCACGCAGCTTGTCGAGCTTGCCCTTGAAACCCGCCTCCTCGCTCCCTGCCCAGGCCAGGCTCAAAGTGTCGCCCAAAGTGAACGCGACCTCGCCTCTGCCCTGCTGCAGCAGGTTGAGATTCTCGACCGAGGCCTTGGTCGACTGAACCTGGGTCTTGGAGCCGGCGATGCCTTCCCCATAGATTTTCGACAGCGCCACGCCGAGCGGGTAGTAAATCCCGCTGGTCCCGCCAGTCAGGATGGTGACGAACTCGGCCGCCCCGGCCAAGCCGCCGCCCAGCACGAGAATCGCGACCGCGACCGCGAATTTTCTCATTTCATGACTCCCTGCTCGGATGACGCCACGATCCATTAGAAAGGCTTGCGCCCGCAGTGGCAACCCGTGGGCTGCGGATGGCGGTTGCGAGTCACAGCTCAAACGAGGTCAGGAACCTCCCGGATCGGTTAAGCGAAAGGTGACTGGAATTTCGATGGTGCCGGCGACCGCCTGGCCGGCGTTCCGCGCCGGCTCGAAGCGCCAGCGCGCCAGGGCCTCGATCGCGGCCCGGTCAAGCATGGAATGGCCGCTGGAGCGCAAAACCTCCACATGCTCGGCTCCGCCGTCGGCGCCGACGGTAACCGCTATCAGCACCTCGCCTTCAATGCCGCGGCGCCGAGCGGCCGTGGGATAGCGCGGCCAGGGATTGAAAGAGCCGCCGGCTTGATAGGTGGGCGGCGTCGTTGCGCCTCCCTCGATCGCGTCGGCAGCCATGGAGTTGTCGTTCGCGGGCAACACGGCAAGTTGCGTGGCGGAGGCGGAAGCATCATCCGATGGCGTCGGCTGGGGCGGAGAAGCAACAGCCTGAGGTGCGTGTCCGCGCACTTCAGCGCTCTCCGACGGCTGCGACGGTTCGGGTTTGCGCGTCGGCAACACCGGCGCAGGTTCCAAGACTGCCAGGGCCTCCTGCTCGGGATCGGCACGGCGCATGGGCGTTGGCTTCCGGATGGAAGCAGTAGGCGCGGTACGCGATTCTTGGGACTCGCTCGGCGTGGCTTCGCGGGGAGCGGCAGCCTGCTCCACGGCCTCACCCTTCGAGGCGGCGGTTCCCGCCTGAGGTGCGGCCGCCATCACCACCGAAACCTCGATCGCCGGCGGCGGCGCCTGCGGCCCTGAGCCCGATGCGGCGATCAGAGCTGCGGCTAGAGCCGTGCCATGAATGAGCAGCGATCCGAGTGCCGCCCATCCGGATTTCAATCCGCCTTCCGCGCCTCGCGTCGCGGGATCGATCCGTTCTTCGGCTCTCGCGAGCAACGGCGGGTAAGACGTCATCGCCGCGCCTCCGCGTCCAGGCGCGACCAAGGAACCAGATAGTGACGACCATCCGCTTGGCCATACTGAGCTCGGATCCCGTAGCTCTCCGCGAGGTGAGCAGGACTGAGGACCTCGAGCGGCGCCCCCTCTGCCCGCACGCGCCCGTCTGCAAGCAACACAAGGCGTTCGCAGAACCGCGCGGCGAGCGCCAGATCGTGCAGCACGACCAAGACGGCCATGCCGGAGGCTGCACGCAGACCGAGAAGCTCCATCACCTTGAGCGCGTGATACGGATCGAGCCCGGCAACCGGCTCGTCGGCGAGCAGAATTTCAGGATCACCGGCCAGGCAGCGTGCGAGCAGCACGCGCGCCCGCTCGCCGTCCGAGAGCGTGGGAACCGGACGTTCGAGAAGCCCCGTCGTTTCGGTCGCCCGCAGAGCCTGCTCCACGGCGGCGCGATCAGCGCCGCCGGGCTTGGCCCAGGGCTCCAGATGGGGGATCCGGCCAAGCTCGACCAGACGCCGCACGGAGAGCGGCCATTCCACCTGCTGCCGCTGAGGCAGGTAGGCGATGCGCCGAGCGCGCTCTTTGCGGGAGGTTTCCGCAAGCGGCCGCTCGTCAAGCAAAACCTGGCCGCCGCGGAGCGGCATCAGTCCCGCCATAGCGCGCAGAAACGTGGTCTTGCCGGCCCCGTTGGGACCGACCAACCCGACCAGTTGGCCGGCGCCGAGGGTCAGATCGACGCCGCTTAGGACCGGCCTGCCGCCAAGCGCCACCGTCATGCCCTGGGCGCGAAGCTGGATCACGCGACGCTCCGCCGGAACTTGAGGACCAGGTAGAGGAAGAAAGGAGCGCCGATCAGGGCAGTGACGACACCCAGCTTCAACTCGAACTGGGAGGGCAAAAGCCGCAGGGCAATATCCGAGGCCAGCGTGAGCGCCGCCCCGCCCAGAGCGCTCAGCGCCAGCAGCGCGCTCGGCCGGTACCCGACCACTGGGCGCAGAAGATGCGGAACGACCAGCCCGACGAAGCCGATCACGCCGGTGACCGAAACCGCGGCGCCGACCGTCATGGCGACCCCTGCGATCACGCGCCAACGCACCGCGACGAGATGGAAGCCGAGGCTCTGGGCGGTGTCCTCGCCCAGCGCAAGCGCGTCCAGCGCACGCCCGTCGGCCAGCATCAGGATCGCGCCGGCAAGGATGAACGGTGCGGCGAGCCAAAGCTGGTCGAAGCTGCGATCGGCGAGCGAGCCCAGAAGCCAGTGCACGATCTCCTGAACGGCGTATGGGCTTGGCGCGAGATTGAGGAGCAGCGCGGTCAGCGCGGCGCTAAAGCTGTTCAGCGCGATTCCGGCCAGGATCAGCGTCAGCACGCCACCCTCGCGGCCAGCAATGCCGTAGAGCAGCGCAACGGCAAGAAACGCTCCGGCGAGGCCGCCCAGCGGAAGCGCCAGCGCGAACAGGCCGGAGAGGCCGAAATAGAGCGTCGCCACGGCCCCAAGCGCAGCCGCGCCCGAGGCGCCGATCAGGCCGGGTTCGGCCAGAGGATTGCGCAACAGCCCCTGCAACGCCGCTCCGGCCAAGCCGAGCGCTGAGCCGACCAGCAGACCCAGAATGGCGCGCGGCAGCCGAATCTCGCGAAGGATCAACGCCACGGTCTGCGCGTCCTCCCCGTGGGCGCGCTGCACGAGTGCCACCAGGCCAAGCCCCGAGCGGCCGACGGCAAGCGAGGCGAAGAAGAGCAGGACTATCACCACGCCAAGCGCTAGAGCGGCGATGCCGCCATGCTCGCGCCGGGCGAGAGAGGCGCAGGAGGCCGCCGCGGTCACGGGATCGCCTCCGCCGATATTCTGGCGCGTTCCCGAGCGATCAACTCGACCGCTTCGACTGTATACGGTCCCGGGCAGACCCACAGCGCGGCCGGTACGGTTACGCGCACCGCGTGCTCGGCGACCTCCTTGAGAGCGGGATGCTCGAGTGTCTGCCGTGCGAGGGAGGGAGCATCGCTGGCCTCGAGCGAGGTGACCAGCAGAGAGGGCCGATGCAAAATGAGCTCTTCGAGTGAGAGCGCGGCATAGCCGGAGAAGCCGAGCCTCGTCGCCAGATTGTCAAATCCGGCCGCCTCCACGACCGATGCGACCAGCGTGCCGCGCCCGGCGCTGATGCCGTTCTCCTGATAGACGGCAGCCAGGGGCCGCTGCCCCCGCTCAGCCGGTTCAAGGGCGTCAAGGCGCCGGTCTAGCTCGGCCGCCAGCGCCTGCCCACGCGCGCGATGACCCAAGGCCTCTGCAACAGCGAGGATCTGTGCGCGAATGCCGGCGAAGTCGGTCGGGACCTCCAGGGGCAGCACGGCGATGCCGAGCCGGTCCAAGAGATGCTGCGTCGCCGGATTGCTGAAGGTGCCGCCCAGGACCAACGACGGCCGCGCGGCGATGAGCTCCTCGGCCTGGCCGCGATTGACCGGCAGTCCGAGCGCACTTCGCCAGTAAAACGAGAAGTTCGGGTCGACAGCGTGATAGCTGAGCGAAGCGATCTCCTCGCGGTCGGCGAGCATCAGGAGAAGTTGGTCGGCGCAAACATTGAGTGAGGCAAAACGCGGCTCGGCCTTGGCTGAGACGGGCGCAAGCGACAGGAGAAGCAGCAGCGCCAACGCCCCGCGCTGCAAATGACGCGTCTTGCCCCACCGGCTCAAAGCCGCGCCGCCAGTCCGGCGAAAACGCCGATGCCTGGTTGTCCGAAGCCGTTTGGGTTCTCGTAATCCTCGTCGAGCAGATTTTCGATCCGGCCGAACAGGCGCAGATTCTCCATTATCTGCCAGCTCCCGGCCACGGAGACCACGGTGTATCCGTCCTCTTCGATACGCTCGAAAGTGACGGCATCGAAGTCGTCGCGCTTGCCCACATAGAGAATGCCCAGCGACACGGTCACCACTTCGATGGGCGTATACGCCAAATCGAGATTCAGCTTGTGCCGGGGCCGGCGTACGAGATCCTCTCCGGTGTTTTCATCCTCGGCGTTGAGCCAAGTATGGTCGAGCCGAATCGCCACGCTTTCCAATGGCCGGATCGCGATGAAGGATTCGAGCCCCCAGGTCTTGGCTTCGTCGACATTCTCCGGTTGATCCGGCAAGACGTTGAAGTCGATCGCGATCAGGTTGTCGATCTTGTTGTAGAAATAGGTCGAGCCGAAGGCGAGGCGATCGTCGAAAAGACTCTGCTCGAAGCCGGCGTCCCAGCCTCGGCTCTCTTCAGGTTGCAGATCCGGGTTGCCGACGACGAATACGCCATCGCCACCAAAGAGATCCTCGAGGTTCGGCGCCTTAAAGCCGGTGCCGTAGCTTGCCTTGAGCTTGGTCCCGGTCTCTTCGATCAGGTAAGCAGGCGCCACGCGCCAGGTCACTTCCGTTCCGAACTCCGAGTGGTGGTCCAGCCGAGCGCCGACGGCGCCGACTAGGCGATCCCAGAAAGCGAACTGTTCTTGCGCAAAGACGGCTTGAGTTTGAATGCGCTCATCGAATGAGGAGAACCCGTCCGCTTCTCCCCGATCCCACTCGCTTTCGCCGCCGAGGGTAAGCGTGTGCTGATCGCTGACATAGAAATCGTTCTGCAGGTCGAGCTTGAACTTGGTCCCGGTGAACTCGTCCTCGGTCCCAAAATCCCGGGACTTACGGTCCTGATTTGTTGCGCTGAGCCCAAGACGCGGCACCCAGAGGCCGTCGAGCAGGTTAAGCTCCGCTTCGGCCCGTCCGAAGGTCTGAAGGATGTCGATATGCGCGTCGGGATCGTCCGTGCCAGGATCTATTTCGGTATCGGAGTCCACCAGCTTGAGAAAACCGCGGAGCGTCAACACCTCGTTGGGCGTGAACCCGAGATTGGTGGTGGCGCCGTAGTTGTCATAGGCATCGTCCTCCTCCCCTCCAATCCGCTCCGAGAACGCGCTGATCCCGTCGGTGTGATAGCGGTTGGCGTCGAACGCATAGTCGAACGCACCCTCCGACCCGGCAACGCCCGCTCGCCCCGAAATCGTGCCGAACGAGCCGCCCTCCACCGCGCCACGAAAGCTCGGGTCGCCGGCGCCGCGTCTGGTGATGACGTTGACCACCGCGCCGATCGCATCGGAGCCGTAGAGGACGCTCTGCGGCCCTCGCACCACCTCGACCCGCTCGATATCCTCGACGAGAATATGCTCGAACTGGAAGATGCCGCCGGTCGAGCTCGGGTCCGTCGCCTCGACGCCGTTGATCAGGAAGAGCGTGTGATTGGATTCCGTGCCTCGGGAGAAGATCGAGGCCTGCTGGCCGATTCCTCCGGATTGGGTGACGGCAAGACCGGGGACGGCCTGCAGGATCTCCGGCAAGCTCTGGAACTGACGCCGCTCGATCTCCTCGGCGGTGATGATGGTGTTGGAGCTGGCGATCCGCGACGGATCGGTGGGGACGCGGGTTGCGGTCACGATGACGCCACGACCCTTGGCGGCATCGGCAGACTGGGCCTTCGTTCCGGCGCATAGGATCGCCGCGCCGGTCAACAGAATGACAGGTAGTGGTCGAAACATCGTAAGTACCTCCGGTGGAGCGGCGGGTGGCCGCGCCGGAGGTCGAGCATCAGGCAGCCGGGAATCGCCGGCCCTGGCTCTCGACGGTCGAAGGCATGAGGCTGCCATCGACGATAACCCCTCTCACGGCGGCACCCGTCGTCGGGTTGCCGAGCGCGCCACCGCGAGATACGGGTTCACCGTCCCGTCGAGACTCCCCGCACGACGGTTGGGCGGCGCAGTTCCGCGGCGGCAGGTCTCCTGGCTCGCGTGTCCTTGCCGGTCGCCTCGCCTTCCCGGGACGATCCCGTCCCAGTGGCTTTCAGTCAGGCGGCGGCTCGACGCCTACAGTTGCGGGGGCAGCCACGGATGCGGACGGCTTGGCGCCATCCTGGCCCGTGTTCCCTCTTGCCTCTCCGGGATTGGACCCGGAGAACCGTCGCTGGATGGAGTCTTAGTATGCGGGCGGGCGAGTGCGCAAGATGGCCGGCCGGCGCATTTCCAAAAGCGCCCAAAGGCCGAAGCTGAGAAGCACCATTGCGCCGGCCTGGTGCAGGGCGGCCAGCGCAATCGGGACCGTCAGGAACAAGGTCATCACGCCTGATCCGACTTGCACCGCCGCCGCAAGCGCAAAGGCGGCAAGTGCCATTCGGGCGGGCCTTGTCAGGCTGAGCTGCCGTCCCGACCACCATAGCGCAAGGCTCGCGCAGAGGGTCAGCATTGCGAGGAGCCGGTGATGGAGCTGCGCGGCAGCCGGATTTTCAAGCGCATTGGCCCAGAAACCGGCGGCATCACGAGAATAGTCGGGCGGCACCAGCCCCTCTCCCATCCAGGGGAAGCTGTTGTAGACAAACCCCGCATTGAGACCGGCAACGAAAGCTCCGGCGATCATGGTGAGGCCGAGAAGGCAGAGAGCGGCGATCAACCAGGGACGCAGTCGAGCCCCTTCATGTGGCTGGCTGGGAGGCGAACGTACAAGGCGTAAAGCCGTCCAGAACAACGCGCAATAGAGCGCCACCGCGAGACCAAAATGGGCGGCAAGACGATATTGGCTCACATCGGTGCGCCCGGAAAGCCCGCTTGCCACCATGTACCAGCCGAGCAGCCCCTGCAGCGCCCCCAGCGCAAAGAGCAGTGCAAGCCATGGCGCAAGCCCGCGCCCGATGCGCCGGCGCATGAGGAAGACGGCGAACGGCACCACAAAGGCAATTCCGATCAGCCGACCCCAGAGCCGATGAATGAACTCCCACCAGTAGATCGCCTTGTAGTCGGCAAGGCTCATGCCCTTGTTGAAAAGCTTGTATTCTGGAATTTGCTGGTAGAGCGCGAAGCTCGCCTCCCACTCCGCTTCGGTGAGCGGCGGGACAACGCCGGTGAGCGGCTTCCATTCGGTGATCGACAGGCCCGATTCGGTGAGCCGGGTGATGCCCCCGATCACCACCATCACAAGGGTCATCGCCGCGCAGGCAAAGAGCCAGACGGCGACCAGCCGGTCGGGCTGCGCCGGGCGACCGGCCTGGAGGGTGACCGACGCTGTCATGGAACGGCGAGTTTATGCGGTCGCGCGGCCCGAGCTCACTTGCGCATAGCGTCGCAGGCAGAGCTGCACAGTTGTCAGTGCAGTCGGAACTGCAAGTCGGCGAAGCGGAATTCGGCTGGCGTGATCAGCCCCGCCGAAGCCACCGTCACCGAGTGGAGCTTTCCATCGAGGCTGCGGTCCCAGAACTCCAGGAACTTGCGCAAAACCGGGAACTCTGGCGCAAGGTCGAGATCCTGCCAGATGAAACTCTGGAGCAACGCCGGATGATCGGGCATGCGATAAAGGATCTCGGCAGTGGTGAGTCGATATTGCCTCAGCTGCAGGACAAGAGAGCTCATGCGCCGACCGTAGCCTTGTTACCCCACCCAATAATGGTAGCGAGCTTGGTTACCAATTCAAGAACGCTTCTATATCAAGAGGTTAGCAGCCAAGCCTTTGTCCTGCTGCCAATTCTCTTCAGATCTTGACAAGCGGCAGCGATCTCCTTAAATGCCTGGCACTCGCTGGTCAGGAGTGCTAACACCCTCCGCGCCCGAGATCCTTGAGAAACCCCAGTTCCGTATAAGCCGGAGGTTCATCGATGAAGTTCCGTCCATTGCACGACCGTGTGCTGGTCCGTCGTCTGGAGCAGGACGAAAAGACAGCAGGCGGCATCATCATCCCCGACACCGCCAAGGAGAAGCCCATGGAGGGCGAAGTCGTCGCCGCCGGACCGGGCGCGCGCTCCGATGACGGCAAGCTGCATCCCCTGGACGTCAAGGTCGGCGACCGCATCCTCTTCGGGAAGTGGTCCGGCACCGAGGTCAAGATCGAGGGGACCGAGTATCTCATCATCAAGGAGTCCGACGTGATGGGTGTCGTTGAAGGCGCCGCCGTCGGTTCCAGGAAGAAAGTTGCCTAAAGGAGGGCTATGCAATCATGGCTGCTAAGGACGTCAAATTCGGCGGCGATGCACGCGACCGGATGCTGCGCGGCGTCGACATTCTCGCCAATGCCGTGAAGGTGACGCTCGGCCCCAAGGGCCGCAACGTCGTGCTTGATAAATCTTTCGGCGCGCCGCGGATCAGCAAGGACGGCGTCACCGTCGCC
>DASPGI010000032.1:0-23798 GCA_035620695.1 Alphaproteobacteria bacterium | reverse complement strand
AAAGCCTCAATGGGTCAGTCTTCCGCAACCTTCGGGGAAAATCCAGCCCTTGCGGTATGCCCACGGGTTTCCCGAGCCGTTAACTAAGATTAACATTCGTTTGCCTCTGTTCCGAGGCGGTGTTCGGCGGAGCCGAACCAGTGGCCCCGGTCTCGTGGATGCCGTCCGGAAATGGGGAGAGAGCAGAAACGGGGCCGCTTGGCCCGACCTTTGAGTGGCGTCAAAGACAGCTGAAGGAGACATCAGATCATGGCTGCGAGTCCTCCCGTTTGTGACTTTGGCTGGAAAGCCCAAGAGTTCGACCTTGAAGGGGTGGACGGGCGGCGGGTGCGGCTTTCCGAGCTGCGCGGGGCAGGCGGCACCCTCGTGATGTTCATCTGCAACCACTGCCCGTATGTGAAGGCGGTGATTGACCGGTTGGTACGAGACTGCGCCGAGTTGAAGGGGCTTGGCGTTTCCAGCATCGCCATCATGCCGAACGACACCGAGGCTTATCCGGAGGATTCCTTCGAGAACATGAAGGCCTTCGCCGCCCAGCACCGATTCGGTTTTCCCTATGCGATCGACCGCACACAAGAGATCGCCCGCGCCTACCGAGCGGCTTGCACCCCGGATTTTTTTGGCTTCAATGCCGCGCTCGAGCTGCAATATCGCGGCCGCATCGACGATGCCGGCCCGCGCGGATCGCTGGTTCATCGGCGAGAGCTGGTCGAGGCGATGAAGGCAATCGCCGAAACCGGGCGAGGTCCCGCCGAACAGGTGCCGAGCATGGGTTGCTCCATCAAATGGCGGCAAAACTGAGCAGACCTGGCACGAGGCCAAGGGGCCTTGGAATCCGTTATTTGCCAAGGCTTTGTCCGCAAGCTATGGTACCGCCGCCTTCCTGGGGGTTTTGGGTTTGACGGACGTCTTTCGCGAAGTCGATGAGGAGGTGCGCCGCGAGCAGCTCCTCAAGCTCTGGCGCCGCTACTCAAAATACGTCATCGCAGCGATCGTGCTGGTGGTCGGCTTGGCCGCCGCGCTCTATGGCTGGCGCCAGTGGCAGGAGCAACGCCGGATCGAGCGCGCGGACGCTTACCTTTCGGCTTCGGCGATTCCGGCGGCGGAGGCGATCGAAGCCTACAAAGCGATGGGCAACGGCGACGGCTATGGCATGCTTGCCCGCCTGCGCGAAGCCGCACTCCTGGCCGAACTCGGGCGCAAGGCCGAGGCGGTTGCCGCCTTCGAAGCGATCGCGTCCGATGCCGCGGTGCCGCGGGTCTATCGCGATCTTGCGCTCCTGCTCTTCGCGCAGCATGCCTTGGGGCAGGCCGATAGCGGCGATCTCATTCGACGGCTGGAGCCGTTGACCGCCGCGGACAATCCGTGGCGGTTTTCGGCGATGGAGCTGACCGCGCTGGCGGAGTTGCAAGCTGGCAACACGGCGCGTGCCCGGAGCCTTTTCCTATCCCTGGCGGACGACCCCGCGGCGCCAGCCGGAGTGCGTGGGCGAGCAGCGGAAATCCTTGCGACGATTCCTGCCTCATGATCGAGCCAAATATGTCTTTTCTCACCCGGCATGCACTACTGGCCGCGGCTCTGTCCGTCGCCGGCTGCGACACGTTCCTGGGCTCCCCGGAAGGGGCTGCGCTCGAGGGTGAGCGAATCGCGGTCCTTCATCGGGCCGACGGCGTGGAGGCTGATCCAGCGCTGGCGGGCGTGCCCTTCCAGCTTCCCGATCCGGTTCTTATCGAGAATTGGCCCCAAGCGGGAGGTTCGCCAAGCCATGCCTTGGGACATGTCTCGTTGGACGCTCCGCTTTCGCGCGCCTGGTCCGTCGATCTCGGCGCCGGAGAGAGTGACGGCCGGCAAATCTTGAGTGGTCCGGTGGTGGCCGAAGGCAGGGTCTTCGCCATGGATGCCGAAGCGAGCGTAAGCGCCTTCGATCTCGACAGCGGCCAGCGTATTTGGCGGGTCGATCTGGAGCCCGAAGACGAGGACGAGAGCTATTTCGGCGGCGGAGTTGCGTTCGACGATGGGCGCTTGTTCGTAACGACCGGCTTCGCCCGTCTTTACGCACTGGATGCGAGCACCGGAGAGACGGTTTGGGAGGCGCGTGCTCCGGCACCCATGCGCGCCGCCCCGACGGCGGCCGATGGGCGGATCTTCGCGGTCACGCTCGACAACCAGCTTCTCGCGGTCTCCGCCGAGGACGGGCGCCAACTCTGGACTCATTCCGGGCTGACCGAGGCGACCGGCATCGTCGGTGGCGCCAGCCCGGCGGTTTCCGGGCCGATCGTGATCGCACCCTATTCCTCCGGAGAGCTGTTCGCGATCCGTGTTGAAAATGGTCGGGTGCTTTGGAGCGAGGGTCTGTCGCCGGTTGATCGCTTCAGCGCGATCTCGACACTCTCGGACATTGTGGGCCGGCCGGTGATCGACGGCGATCTGGTCATTGCGACCAGTCATGCCGGTCTGAGCGTCGCCATCGAACTGCGTCGAGGCGGGCCCGCCTGGGAGCTGAGTGCCGGCGGTCCAGCCGATCCATGGGTTGCGGGAGACACTGTCTTTCTGATCGGTGGTGACGCCCGACTGCTGGCCGTCACCCGTTCGGAGGGTCGGGTACGCTGGATCCAGCAGCTGGCGCGCTACGAGGACGAGGAGGACAGAACCGGCCCGATCGGCTGGGCCGGGCCGGTGCTGGCCGGTAACCTGCTTTACGTCGTAAGCTCACACGGCCAGATGCTCGCACTCTCAGCGGCCGACGGCAGCATCACCGCCAGCTACGACCTTCCCTCGGGCAGCCGGATCGCGCCGGTGGTGGCCGAAGGCACGCTCCTGGTCGTAACCCGCTCCGGCCAACTGGTCGCGTATCGCTAAGGAGGCTTGCGGTGCGGCCATGGCGCTGACCGTGGCCATCGTCGGCCGGCCCAATGTGGGCAAGTCGACCTTGTTCAACCGGCTGATCGGCAAGCGCCTGGCGCTGGTCGACGCCACGCCGGGGGTTACCCGTGATCGTCGCGAAGGACGGGCGCGGCTGAGCGACCTGGAGTTCGATCTCGTCGATACGGCGGGACTGGAGGAAGAGAGGGCGGGTACGCTTCAAGCTCGCATGCGCGAGCAGACCGAGCGTGCCGCCGCCGAAGCCGATCTGGTGCTCTTCCTGATCGATGCGCGCGCCGGCGTGACGCCGCAGGATGAGCGTTTCGCTAGGCTCCTGCGACGCGGCCCCGCTTCGGTCCTTCTGGTCGCCAACAAGAGCGAAGGGCGCGCGGGCGAGGCCGGGGCCGCGGAGGCCTATCGGCTCGGCTTCGGTGACCCGATTCCGATTTCCGCAGAACATGGCGAAGGCTTAGCCGAGCTGTACCAGCGGATGGTTGAACTCCTTCCGGTTATTCCAGGCGGAAAGGGCAAAGCGGATCCTTCCTCTCAGAGCATGCTGGAAGAATCCGATCATCGACCGCTGCAACTCGCCATCGTCGGCCGTCCGAACGTCGGAAAGTCGACGCTGGTGAACCGGCTGATCGGGCAGGAGCGGCTCTTGACCGGACCGGAACCCGGGATCACACGCGACGCCATCGCCATCGACTGGGAATGGCGCGGACACCCTCTGCGCCTCATCGACACTGCGGGTTTGCGGCGGCGCGCGCGGGTGGAAGCGAAGCTGGAAAAGCTTTCCGCCGCCGACAGCTCGCGCGCCATCCGCTTTGCCGAGGTTGTGGTGCTCGTGCTCGATGCGGTGCAGGGACTGGAGAAGCAAGACCTGACCATCGCGCGCCTGGTGGAGGAAGAGGGGCGGGCGCTGGTTATCGCCGCCAACAAATGGGACGCAGTCGCCGACAAGGCCCTCGCCCGTCGCCAGTTGCGTGAGCGCATCGAAACCTCCTTGCCTCAGGTCAAGGGCCTCCCGGTCGTTACCGTCTCCGCGCTCAAGGGACGCAATCTCGACGAGCTCATGGCAGCGGTGTTCGCAGCTTACGAGGCCTGGAACCGGCGAATACCGACCGCGGAGCTCAATCGTTGGCTCGAGGAGGCGACGGCGGCCCATCCGCCGCCGGTCGTATCAGGCCGGCGCATACGCCTTCGCTACATGACCCAGGTGAAGGCGCGCCCGCCAAGCTTCGTGCTGTTCGCCAGCCGGACGGGAGAGCTGCCCGAATCCTATTTGCGCTATCTGGTAAACGGCATACGCGACAGTTTCGAGATCAAGGGCGTGCCGGTACGGCTCGGTCTGCGCAAGTCTCGCAATCCCTATGCGTAGATGTGGAGAATCAGACTTGCACGCGTTCGCCATTCAGCGCGCAGGCTGTCTCGGCCAGCTCGACAAACCGCTCGGTAACGGATTGGGGCGCGCGCAGAGTGTCGGGGTTCTCGCCGGGAAAGGCCTTGGCGCGCATCGCCGTGCGCACGATGCCGGGATCGATGAGATTGACGCGAACGCTGGTCTTTTTGATCTCGGCCGCATAGACGCCGACCAACATCTCAAGGGCCGCTTTACTCACCGCGTAGGGGCCCCAATAGGCGATCGGCTGCCTACCCAGCCCGGAGGTGACGAAGATCGCCCGCCCCGCCGCCGATCTCCGAAGCAACGGATCGAAGGCGCGGATCAGCCGGAAGTTTGCGGTAAGGTTGGTGGCGATGACCTCGTCCCAATCCTTGGGCGAGACATGCCCGATCGGCGATAGCGTCCCCAGCGCACCGGCATTGCCGACGAGAACGTCGAGCCGGCCGAACCTTTCGAAGATCGCCGCACCCAGCCGGTCGATCTGCTCGGCTTGGCGGAGATCGACCGGCACCAGAGTCGCCCGTTCTCCGCCCGCTTGACGGATCGCATCGTCAACTTCTTCCAGACCGCCCACTGTCCGAGCGGCGAGGATGAGCCGTGCGCCCTCGCCGGCATAGCGCAGCGCCACGGCCGCTCCGATCCCCCGCGAGGCCCCGGTGATCAACGCAATGCGGCCGGCGAGCCGGCCCAAACTCGATTCAGCCATTCTCGGCGAGCAGGCTGAGCTGGATCGGAACGCCTTGGTCGTGATCGGTGAGGGCGATCGGATAGTCGCCGGTGAAGCAGGCATCGCAGAAGCGCGGACGCCTCGGATCGCGCCCCGGCTCGCCCATGGCGCGGTAAAGGCCGTCCATCGAGATGAAGGCGAGGCTGTCGACGCCGATGAGCTTTCGCATCTCTTCTACGCTGTGCTGGGCTGCGATCAGCTCGGAGCGCTCCGGCGTGTCGATGCCGTAGAAGCAGGAATGGGTGGTCGGCGGGCTGGAGATTCGAAAATGCACCTCGCGTGCGCCTGCGGCGCGCACCATCTCGACGATTTTCGTCGAGGTCGTGCCGCGGACGATGCTGTCGTCAACCAGGATCACGCGCTTTCCCTCGATCTTGGCGCGGTTGGCGTTGTGCTTCAGCTTCACGCCGAGATGGCGGATCTGATCGGTCGGCTCAATGAAGGTGCGGCCCACATAGTGGCTGCGGATGATGCCGAGCTCGAACGGCACGTCGGCCTGCTGGGCATAGCCCAAGGCCGCGGGCACACCCGAATCGGGAACGGGGATCACCACGTCAGCAGGGATATGGCTCTCACGGGCGAGCTCCGCACCGATGCGCTTGCGAGCGTCATAGACGCTGGTGCCTTCCACGATGCTGTCCGGCCGCGCGAAGTAGATGTACTCGAAAATGCAGAACCGCCGCTGCGTGTTGGGGAATGGACGCAGTGAATGAACGCCGGAGCTGTCGAGCACGATCAGCTCTCCCGCCGCGACGTCCCGCACGAACTCGGCGCCGATGATGTCGAGGGCGCATGTTTCGGAGGCCAGGATCGGCGAATGGCCAAGGCGGCCCAGCACCAGCGGGCGCACGCCGAACGGATCGCGCACACCGATTACCGCCGTCTCGCTGAGGGCCACCAGGGAGTAGGCGCCCTCGACCTGCCGCAAGGCATCGATCAGGCGGTCGATGAGGCTGCCACGGCCACTGGTTGCGACCAGGTGGGTGATGACTTCGGTGTCGGTCGTCGACTGAAACAAGGAGCCACGGCGCACCAGCTCACGCCGGAGCTTGTAGCCGTTGGTCAGATTGCCGTTATGAGCGATGGCGAATCCGCCGGATTCCAACTCGGCGAAAAGCGGCTGCACGTTCCTCAAGATGGTGTCGCCGGTGGTGGCGTAGCGCACATGGCCGATCGCAGAGTTGCCCCTCAGACGCCGCATCACCTCTTCGCTGGAGAAGTTCTCGCCCACATGACCGAGCCCGCGATGGGCATTGAACTGCTGGTCATCGAAACTGACTATTCCGGCCGCCTCCTGGCCGCGATGCTGCAATGCGTGCAGTCCCAGCGCGGCATGGGCGGCGGAGTCCGGATGGCCGAAAATGCCGAAGACACCGCATTCTTCCTTAAGGTGATCGTCGTCATGGGGATGCATTGTCAGCACCGCTCCGGCGGTTCCGGTCACTGGCTGCTCTGGATCAGCCGTTCCAAATCCTTGCGTTCCTGGTCCTTGTAGCCGGGGTTGGTCGGCTCAGAAGAACCGGGCTCAGTCGGCGGCGCCTTGAACATGGGCTCGGCCAACGGCTGCACCGCCTGACCTGCCTCCAGCGCCTGATCGGCCGCCTCCACGCTCTGCGCCACCCAATGCTCTGGCAGGATCGAGGCGAGAATCGCCGCTCCCTCGGCCATTAGAGGCTCGGTACGGGCCTCGGTGACCCAATCCGGCCGTTCCTCCGGTGGAAACAAGGCTGCGAAACCCAAATAGATCAGCGCCACCACCGCCGCCCCGCGCACCAGGCCGAAAACCAGTCCCAGCGATCGGTCGAGAGGCCCCAACGCGCTCTCGCGAATCCTGCGCGAGATGGCGTGGCTGAGCAGCGACAGTGCGATCAGCGCAACGACGAACAGCGCCACACCCGCCGCAACGTCGGCGATCAACTCGCTCTTTATGTAGGTTCTAGCCACGGGTTGCGCAAACTCGAAAAGGTAGAGGGTGGCGAGTGCTGCGCCGACCCACGCCCCGACCGAAAGAACCTCGCGCACGAAGCCGCGGGCCAGTGCCAAGACGCCCGAGATCAGGATGATCGCAACTACGACGATATCGAGAATGTCCGGGCTCATCCGGGTAGCCGCTCTCGGCGTCTTGAAGCCGATCGGGCGGCGGGCCCGACGATCTCGACGATGTCCTGCAGGTGTGCGATTTCAATGGTGCGCAGTGCCACGGCCACGCCCTCGCGCCGGCGCCGTGAGGGTGGCACCAAGGCGCGGGCGAAGCCCAGCTTGGCCGCTTCCTTGAGCCGCAATTCGGTTTGGCTGACGGAGCGGACCTCGCCCGAAAGACCGATCTCGCCGAACACCACCATATCCTCCGGAACCGGGCGTCCGCTGAGTGACGACACCAACGCTGCCGCCACCGAAAGATCGGCGGCCGGCTCGGAAATCCTCAAGCCCCCGGCGATGTTCAGATAAACCTCATTCCCCGCGAAGGCAAGGCCGCAACGGGCTTCCAAGACCGCCAGGACCATTGCCAACCGGCTTGAATCCCAACCGACCACGGCGCGCCGCGGCGTCGCCAGTGGCGAGGGCGATACCAGAGCCTGCACCTCGACCAGAACCGGCCGGGTACCCTCGATCCCCGCAAAGACGGCGGTTCCGCTGACATTGCCGCGGCGCTCGGCCAGGAACAGCTCGGAGGGGTTCGGCACCTCGACTAGACCGCGGTCGGTCATTTCGAAAACGCCAATTTCGTCGGTGGGACCGAATCGGTTCTTGACCGCCCTAAGGATTCGGAACTGATGCCCGCGATCCCCTTCGAAATAGAGGACGGCATCGACCATATGCTCCAGCACGCGCGGGCCTGCGATGATGCCTTCCTTGGTGACGTGCCCGACCAGCATCAGGACGAAGCCGCGGCGTTTGGCGATCCGGATCAACTCCTGCGCCGAGGCTCTGACTTGGGCCACGGTTCCAGGCGCCGAATCGAGGGCGTCGACGGCCATGGTCTGGATGGAATCGATGACGACCACGGCTGGCGGGTCGGGCCGGTCCAGCGTGGAAACGATGTCGGCGACGGACGTGGCCGCCGCCAGCTCGACCCTGGCGCCGGTGAGCCCGAGCCGGCGCGCGCGCAGACGCACCTGCTCGATCGCCTCCTCGCCGGATACATAAACGCAAGAAGGCGGCCGGGGTCCGGAGGCGAGCGAGGCCACCGCCTGGAGGAGCAAGGTCGATTTGCCGATGCCCGGATCGCCACCGACAAGCAGGGCCGAGCCGCGGACCAACCCGCCGCCGGTTACCCGGTCCAACTCGCCAATGCCGGTTGGCCGGCGCGGCGGCTCCGGCTCGCTACCCTCGAGCGGGGCAAGATCGATACGCTTGCCCCGTCGGGCAAGCTTGCTCCCCGGCTCCTGCGGTCCAGCCTCCTCGACGATGGAGTTCCATTCGCCGCACGCCTCGCAGCGCCCCGCCCAACGCGGATAGCTACTACCGCAAGCTTGGCAGACATAGCTGCTACGGGACCTGGCCATGATTCGGGGCTATCGGAGGTAGGGCACAATCATCTGACCTTGACCGGCATTTTTATCGGACCCTCGGCGCGGCCGTGAATGAACTGGTCGACATAGGGATTGCCGGAGCGGTCGATCTCACGAACCGGTCCCGACCAGACGATTTTGCCGTCATGGATCATGGCCACCCGGTCGGCGATCTTGCGCGCGCTCGCCAGGTCGTGGGTGATCGAGAGGGTGGTCGCGCCAAGTTGCTTGCGGCATTGCACAATAAGGTCGTTGATGACATCGCCCATAATCGGGTCAAGGCCCGTGGTCGGCTCGTCGAAGAAGATAATTTCCGGCTCGGCGGCGATTGCGCGGGCGAGCCCGACGCGCTTTTGCATGCCGCCCGAGAGCTCCGCCGGCCAGAGCTCGCCGACCTCGGGCGGCAAGCCCACGGCGGCAAGCTTCTGCAGCGCGATCGATTTGGCCTCCTCGCGCGGCGCGCCTCGTCCCTGAATCAGCCCGAATGCGACGTTTTCCCAGACCTTAAGGCTGTCGAACAATGCCGAGCTCTGGAACAGCATCCCGAACTTCCGCATCACGCGCGTACGCTCGGCGCTGCTGAGGTGGGTGGTGTCCTCGCCATCGATCAGCACCGTACCTTCGTCGGGCTCGATGATTCCGATGGTGCATTTCAGCATCACCGACTTGCCGGTACCCGAGCCGCCGATAACCACGAGCGATTCGCCGGTCATGACCTCCAGATCGATGCCGTCGAGCACGATCTTTGGTCCGAACCGTTTCTTGAGCCCCTTAAGCGCGATTTTCGGAGCCGGTCTGTTCATCGCGCGAAGAACAGCTCGGTGATGGCATAGTTGAAGGTAAGTATCAGGATCGAGGATGACACCACCGCATTGGTGGTGGCCGCGCCCACCCCTTGCGCACCGCCACGTGAGTGATAACCGTGGTAGCAGCCCATCAGCGCCACGATGAAGCCGAACACCGCCGCCTTGACCAGGCCGGAGACGACATCAAGGGTCTCGAGGAAGTCGATGGTGTTCTCGATGTAGACCTGAGGATTGAAGGACAGCTTGATCGTTGCGACCACATAGCCGCCGAAGACGCCGATGATATCGGCGACGACGACCAGACACGGCAACATCACCAGGCCGGCGATAAGGCGTGGGGCAATCAGATACTTGAAGGGATTGGTCGAGAGCGTGGTCAGCGCATCGATCTGCTCGGTCACCCGCATGGTGCCGATTTCGGCGGCGATCGCAGCACCAATTCGCCCTGCCACCATGAGGCCGGCAAGAACCGGTCCCAGTTCGCGCGCGATGGAAATGACAACGACGTTCGGTATCGCGCTTTCGGCGTTGAACCGGGTGAAGCCGGTATAGCTCTGAAGCGCCAGCACCATGCCGGTGAAGATCGCGGTCAAGCCAACCACCGGCAGCGAATAGTAGCCGATCTCCAGCATCTGCTTGAGAATCAGCCGGGGATAGAAGGGCGGCCTGAGCGCATGCGACACGGCCGTGACTGTGAAGATGCAGATTCGCCCCGTGGTCTCGAGGAAGGCGAGAAAGGTACGGCCCAGCGGTTGCAGAATCGGCACCATGAGGATCAGCCTGCCGAGGTGACGTAGCGGCGGCGATAGCGCCGCCCGAGACTGGTCAGGACTTCGTAACCGATGGTACCGGCACGATCGGCGACTTCGTCGACAGGAAGGTGGGGGCCGATCAACTCAACCCAGTCCCCTGGTTGCGTCTCTTCCTGCGTCGCCTCGCTGACATCTATCGTGATCAGGTCCATCGAGATGCGCCCCACCACGCGTACGCGCCGATTACCGAGATAGGCCAGGCCGCGACCGCTGGCGGAGCGCAGATAACCATCGGCGTAGCCGACACCGACGGTTGCCAGACGGGCGTGCGCGCGCTCGATGCGGTGGGTGGCACCATAACCAACGGTGGTACCTCTGTCAACGTCGCGAACTTGCAGTATCTTTCCTTCCACAACAATGACTTGCTCCATCGGGTTAGAGCGATTTCTAACCGGGTTCACGCCATAGAGCGCAGCTCCCGGGCGGACCAGTTGGAACCGATAGTCGGGTCCGAGAAAGATACCGCTTGAATTGGCGAGACTGGCCGGCACGGCCGGCAGGCGCGGCAGACAGCGCTGGAAGAGTCCAAGCTGTCGTTGGTTGGCCTCGTGCTCCGGCTCATCGGAGCATGCGAGATGGCTCATCACCAATAACAGCCGAATGCCGTCAAGACGGTGCGGCTCCTCGATCAGCCTTTCGATCTCGCCCCTCGGCATGCCAAGGCGGCTCATGCCGGTGTCGAGATGAATCGCGGCGGGCAATGCACGCCCAAGGGAGCGCGCCCGGTTCGCCCAAAGCTCGATCTCAAGCAGGCTGTTCAGGACAGGGATTAACTCGTGCCTCTCGAATTCCGCTTCCAAACCCGGCTGCAACCCGTTGAGCACGAAGAGTTCGGCGTTCGGGAGCAGCGAGCGCAACGCGATACCTTCCTCGATTTGGGCGACAAAGAAGCGGCGCACACCGGCCGCCGCGAGCGCTGGCGCGACGTGCCTCGCACCAAGGCCGTATGCATCCGCCTTGACGACGGCGGCGCAGTCGGTCTCGGGGCCGAGTTCAGCCTTCAGTCGTCGGTAATTGCGCTGAATCGCCTCCAGATCGATGGTCAGCCGGCTGATCGCTCCGTCAATCTCGGACATCCGGGAGATGATCCTCGCGCACCAGATCGGCGAACTTGGTCACCGCGCCTTCGAAATACAACTCGATTGTGCCGATCGGCCCATGCCGCTGCTTGGCGATGTTGATCTCCGCGACATTGTGAACCTTGGTGCACCGATCCTGCCAGCGTAGAAACCGATCATTGAATTTTTCATCGCTCTCATCTGGGCGCTGCTTGGGGTCGGACCGCTCCAGGTAATACTGTTCGCGGAAAATGAACATCGCCACATCCGCGTCCTGCTCGATCGAGCCGGATTCCCGCAAGTCGGCAAGCTGCGGGCGCTTGTCCTCGCGATTCTCGACCGCGCGCGAGAGCTGTGAGAGCGCCAGGACCGGGACGTTCAGCTCCTTGGCGATGGCCTTGAGCCCGCGGGTGATGTCGGAGATTTCCTGGACGCGGTTGTCCGACCGCGAGCCGGTCGGTGGGCGCATGAGTTGCAGATAGTCGACCACGATCAGGCCGAGACCATGCTGACGCTTGAGCCGGCGGGCGCGGGTGCGCAAGGCCGATACGCTCAAGGCCGGCGTGTCGTCAATGAAGAAAGGCAGACGCGAAAGCCGCTGCGCCGCCTCGACAAATTTCGGGAAGTCGTCCTCACGCACCTCGCCACGCCGGATCCGATCTGAGCTGATCCCGGTCTGTTCGGAAAGGATGCGGGTGGCGAGCTGCTCGGACGACATTTCCAGCGAGAAGAAGGCGACCTTGGCGCCGTCCAGCACCTTTGTGTGACCTGCCTCATCGCGTATTTCGCGATAGGCGCTCGCCGCGTTGAACGCGATGTTGGTTGCGAGCGCCGTCTTTCCCATCGAGGGACGGCCGGCGAGAATGATGAGATCGGATGGGTGCAGGCCGCCAAGCTTCTTATCGAGATCGGTAAAGCCGGTCGTGACACCGGTTACGTGACTGTCGCGCTTATAGGCTGCCTCGGCGGTGCGGATCGCTTGCGCCAGCGACTGCGAGAGGATCAGCGGGCCGCCTTCGATCTGGCCGGTTTCGGCCAGCGAAAACAGCCGTTGCTCGGCCTGTTCGATCTGGTCGCGGGCCTCAACTTCCGAATCCTGCTGATAGGCCTCGTTGACGACTTCCTCGCCGAGCTCGATGAGCTGGCGGCGCAGATAGAGATCGTGGACGATGCGCCCATAGTCGGCGGCATTGAAGATGCTGACCACGGCGGAAGCGAGGCGGATGAGATATTGCGCCCCGCCAACCTCCGAAAGGGCCGGATCCTGGTCGAACTGACCCTTGAGCGTGACCGGATTGGCCACCTGTCCCCGCTCGATCGTGCCGCCGATGGCGGCGAAGATTCGTCCATGCAGCGGATCATGGAAATGCTCGGGTCTGAGAAACTCGCTGACCCTGTCGAAGACCAGGTTGTTCACCAGGATCGCACCGAGCAGAGCCTGCTCAGCGTCGTAATTGTGCGGCGGCTGGCGGTAGGTCAACTCATCGCGGATTGGCGTGACCTTCCGCTCGAGCGCCGGATCCATATCCCTCTCCCTGCCGTGGGGGGAGGAGTATAGGAGCTTCGCTTTCGATGCGGTGGCCAATTTGCCTGTGGATTAGGTGGAAGGCCGGAATAAGCCCGTTCGGCCACGGCCATCGCCTCGCGTCTTGCTTGCGATTGACTGCACCCGGCATCCCGCCATAAACATGCGTCTCACTCGAAGAAACGCCGAACAAGGAGGCCCGCGTATCGTGGCAACTACATCCGAAGCTCATCCTACCCTGATCGGCACCTTGTGGCCGGCTGGCACCCGACCGATGCTCCGCTGGGTTCTGCTGATGCTGCTGGGCAGCCTGTTCCTTGCGCTTTGCGCGCAGATCAACGTGCCGTCGGAACTCGTGCCGATTACCATGCAGACCTTCGGCGTGCTCCTCATCGGCATGACCTTCGGCGCGCGACTCGGTGCGGCCACGGTGGCGCTATACCTGTTCGAAGGTGCCCTTGGCCTGCCGGTCTATGCACAGTTCAGGGGAGGGCTGCCGGTGCTCTTCGGTCCGACCGGCGGTTATCTCTTCGGCTTCGTGATCGCGGCCTGGTTGGTCGGCGCGCTCGCCGAGCGTGGCTGGGACCGGAACGTCTTCACCACCGCGCTGGCAATGCTCTTGGGCAACATCGTGCTCTACGTGCCGGGGCTGATCGTGCTCGGGGCCTTCATCGGCGGCGAACTGGCGATCACGGAGGGGCTGGTGAAATTCGTAGTCGGCGATCTTCTGAAGCTCGCCCTGGCCGCGGTCCTGCTGCCATCGGCCTGGGTCCTGTTGCGGCGGATCTGATTGATCGACGGCGCGGCGGCGGGGATCACTCCGCCGCCGCGGCCGCCGCCGGGGCGCGCTCGCCATGGGCGCGCTCGAAATCGAACATATAGTCGCGGGTCAGCGGCACCGTTTCCTGCCGGCGGGCAACCTGGATCTGGAACACCATCTGGTTCAGCCGCCGGAACGCGATCTCGCAGCCGATCAGATAGAACTCCCACATGCGGCAGAAGCGCTCATCGTAGATGGCGCGGATTCGCTCGCGGTTGGCCTCAAAGCGTCGCCGCCAATGGGAGAGCGTCTCGGCATAGTGCAGCCGCAGGATCTCGATGTCCGTGATAAAGAGGCCGACCCGCTCGATAGCAATCAAGGCCTCCGACAGGGCCGGCGTATAGCCGCCGGGAAAGATGTACTTGCGCAGCCAGGGGTTGGTGCCGCCCGGCATTTCCATGCGTCCGATCGAATGCAGAAGCGCAACTCCGTCCTCGGCGAGCAGATCCCTCACTTTCGCAAAGAATACGCCGTAGTAGGTCGGTCCCACATGTTCGAACATGCCGACCGAAACGATCCGATCATAGCGGCCGGTCTCGGCGCGGTAGTCGCGCAGGTGAAAACGCACGCGATCGGCGAGGCCATTTTCTCTCGCCCGCTCGTTCGCGACTTTGTGCTGCTCGCTCGAGAGGGTGATGCCGGTCGCATCCACTCCGGCGAGCCGGGCAAGGTAGAGCGCGAGCCCACCCCAGCCAGATCCGATGTCGAGCAGCTTCTGCCCCGGCTTCAGCAACAGCTTCGAGGCGAGGTGCAGCTTCTTGCTCTCCTGCGCTTGCTCGAGGGTTTCCGTGCCGTGAACGAAATAGGCGCATGAGTATTGACGGTCGCGGTCGAGGAAGAGGTCATAGAGCGTTCCCGACAGATCGTAGTGATGGGCGACGTTGCGGTGCGCTCGGGGGACGGGGTTGTGTGTGTGGATCGCCCGTAAGGCTCGCTGCAACCCAGCTACCACGCGACGGCTGGGGCGTGCCTCATAAGCCGTCACATTGAGGGCCAGGAGGTCCAAGAGCTCGTAGAGCGATGCGTTTTCTATGGTGAGTGTGCCCTCCATATAGGCTTCGCCCAAGGCCAGCCTCGGATTGAACAGGAGGCGATGATGCAGGGCGCTGTCGTGCAGGCGCACGGTGACTGCGGGGCCTGGCCGCCCGGCAAAGACATGGCGCTTGCCGTCCGCGGCGATCACGGTGAGCTGGCCCTCGGTCATCAGGGTGCTGAGGAAGTGGGAAGCGAGCATATGAATCCTCCGCGGCGCTCATTGCTCCGGCGCCTTGTGTGGAACTTTAGCGGAGGCTGTCAGGTTGGCAAGAGGGCTCGAGGAGCCCCAGCGCCCGGCGGATTGCCGAGCCTGTGCGGGTTTCCGCCCCACGACATGATCAGGCCTTCTCGGTCGCCTCCGCGAAGGCCTGTTCGGCTTCCTGGCGCTCGGGCGAGTGGCCGCTCACCGCCGCCTCGGCCTCCTCGACAGACTTCGCAACATTAGCGGTAATGGATACGCTTACCTCAGGATGCAGCCCCAAGCGGATCGCATGCACGCCAAGCTCTTTGATCGGTTGGTTCAGCATGACTTGGCCCTTCTGGATGGTGAATCCGGCCTCGCTCACCGCCTCGGCGATGTCGCGCGCTGTGACCGAGCCGTAAAGCTGCCCGGACTCGCTCGCCTGGCGCAGCAGGACGATCCTCAGCCCATCAAGCTTCACGCCGACCGATTCGGCTTCCTGTCGGTGCTTGAGATTCTGCGCCTCGAGCTGCGCCCGCTGCGATTCGAAACGGGCCATGTTGTCCTTGGTCGCGCGCAGCGCCTTGCGCTTGGGCAACAGATAGTTGCGGGCGAAGCCCGGCCGGACCCGGACCACATCCCCCATCTGCCCCAAATTCTCGATGCGCTCGAGCAAAATTACTTCGACCATCACGTACCTCCCGGTCGGGGTGCGGCGAAACGCCGCTTGAGCCCGACCCCTTGCTCAATCAACCCTAAAGCGATGATCACGATCACCGGCCATGTGAGGATAGCGGTCACCGCGTAAAGTCCGCCCAGCAGCAATGCGCGGGCACGAAGACCGCGCGTCGCGGCATGTACGACGGCAAGCCCAAGAATCAAAAAGGGCACGCTCAGCACCACCGTCGCATTGGCGCCAACGATGCCGAGCACGCCCGGTCCGAGCAAAGCCAATCCGGCCGCAACCGCCAGCGCCGCCGAGAGCGGCTTTGGAAGCTCGGTCTGCGCGATGTCCGGCGCTGGTCTGAGCACCCGGCCGGTCCTCAGCGCAAGGGCCTGGGCAAGGGCGCCATTGGCCATAGTTACCGTCATCCAGGCCGCGACCACCATGCCGGGAACGATCGGGGCGATGATCTCGAACAGGGGACGCATGGCGTCCTGGTTGGGTCCGAATAGCGGCAGGATAGTGTCGACCTGCCTTTGGATGGACCCTTGGATTCCTCCCTCGGCGGTTCCGAGAAGGATCAGCAGCAGGCCAAGAGCGAAGGCGGCAAGGCCCGTCAGCCATGTTACAAGTAGACCCGGTGGATACCATTCCACACCGCCGTCAGGCGCGCGACGCGACAACAGGGCCCGCTGCACCAGCAGCAGAACCGGCGCTGCATTGACAAGCCCGTGCACAAGGCCGCCGACCAATCCCGCCGCGGCGATTACCGTCATGCAGGCCGCGGCCGAAGCCGCAAGAGCCGCCGGCAATCCAAGCGACAAGCCGGCCAGGAACAACGGCGCCTGAGTGAGGCTGGCAAGGACCACGCCGCCCGGCACCACCAAGGCCGCCAGATACAGCGCCGCGCTGACGACGCCCAGGACCGCAGCTCCCGCCCAGTATGTCATCATGGCAGTCTCATCGCCCGCACGGCCAGGGCCGGTTGCCTCGGCCCGCCGAGAGGGTCTCCTACTTCACAACATAGGGCAACAGCGCAAGAAAGCGCGCGCGCTTGACAGCCTGGGCCAGCGCGCGCTGCTTTTTGGTCGAGACCGCCGTGATGCGGCTCGGCACCATCTTGCCCCGCTCCGAGACAAAGCGCTGGAGCAAACGAAGATCCTTGTAGTCGATCTTCGGCGCGTGCGGACCGGAGAAAGGACAGGACTTGCGGCGACGAAAGAATGGACGGCGCGTGCCTGAACGGCCCGTGGAAACAACGATCGGCATCTACTATTCCTCCGTCGTCGCGGGCTGCACGGATTCGGCGCGATGCCCGCGGTCCTCGTAGCGGCGCGGCCGATCGTCGAAGCGCCGCGGACGATCCTCGCGGCCACGAGCCTGCAGCATGGCCGAAGGGCCCTCCTCCAACTCGTCCACGCGCACTGTGAGGAAGCGAAGTATGTCCTCGTTGATGCGCATCTGGCGCTCCAATTCGTGGACCGCGGCCGGCGGCGCATCGATGTTCAGCAAAACATAGTGGCCCTTCCGGTTCTTCTTGATCCGAAAGGCCAGGGATTTGAGGCCCCAATATTCCTTCTTCTTTACCGCGCCGCCGTTCTCGGACAGCACGGCAGTGAACTGGTCGGCCAAGCCATCCACCTGCGCGGCCGAGATCTCCTGACGCGCAATGAACACATTCTCGTAGAAAGCCATGATATCCAGCGACTCCTTATGGCTGTTACATGGCCCGGCGCTCGGGGGAACATTCCCCTCCGTCAGCCGCCCGGGCCTAGCCGGCCCCGTCATCGAAGGGTCGGCAAGGAGTTGAAGGGGCGGCACTATACACAAATCGGCATGCGCCGCAACCTGCGGGAAGGCCCCGGTTCTCGGGCTTCAGAAGGGGGCATTGACCGAGCGCGCGTCGCGCGCGTCGAGCAGGGCATGGAGGATCAAGGCGATCATGACGATGCCACCGCCTGCGAATGCCGCAGCGCTCGGTTCCTCATTTAGCAGCAACCATACCCACAAGGGTGCCAGGATCACCTCCAGAAGCGCGATAAGGCTGGCCTCCGCAGCCGGGATCCAGCGCGCTCCGTTGAGGAAAAGGATCATCCCGACGCCAAGCTGCCCGGCTCCGAACAAGAGGAGCAGGGGCAGGTCCGTCGGGGTGATCTCCAGCGGTCGCGCGAAGGGCAGGGTGAAGATCATGGCGAAAACGGCGGCAAGCACGGCCGCGGGCATCATCCGTACATTGCGGCCGCGACGAATCAGCACCGTGGCGATGGCCACGGCCAACGGCGGTCCAAAGGCCAAAAGATCGCCGAGCGCATTGCCCGCCGCGGCCGAGTGAATGACCATAAGCGCGATCCCCGCGAAGGCGGCGGCGATTGCGGACCAAGTGCGCGTGCGCACCTGCTCGCCCAGCATGAGCCAAGCGAGAAGCGCCGCCATGAATGGAGCGGTCGAGAGCACGATCAGCGTGTTGGCGACCTGGGTCAGCGAAAGGGAGATCACGTACATGGTGGATGCAGTCCCGAAGCAGAAGCCGACCGCCACCCCAGCCCAGCCGGCTTCCCTGAACGGGGCCAAGCCCCGGCCGCGCTCGCGCCATAGCAGATACGCGAAGAGGAACAGGGCCGCGAAGATCGAGCGCCAGAAGATGGTGGACCAGGCATCGGCCGAGATGACGCGCTGCAGCAGACCACCGAAACTCCAGCACAGGGCTGCGCCTGCGACCATGAGCGCGCCGCGCAGGCGCAGCGTCGCGGAGGCGGCATCGATCGCGGTCATCGGCGGCATTTCCTGATGTCGGGCGATGGAGAAGCGGGGCGGGGAGCGAGCCGTTGCTTAACATGGACCCTCTGGGGCTGTCCACGTCACCTGGCTTTCCCTGGCCGCCCTAGAGCACTAGATTTATTAGGCGATTGGAGCACCGGGTCAGCCTGGTGAAAAAGGAGTATGGACGGCGAACTTAGCGAGCGCGCGATCCTTGAATTTGGAGAGTTCCGTCCACGCCTTCCCTGGATCGGACCTGATCTCCAGACCATCCGGAATTTCGTCGCTCGGCCGAAAGTGAACCTGCACGCCTGGCCCGCACAGCGCCTCTGGTTCGATGCCGGTGGCGACCGTCTGTCGGGTGTGTGGCATCGAACTGGCCGCACCGACCGCCCCTTGGTCATACTCCTGCACGGGCTGACGGGCTGCGAGCGGTCGAGCTACGTCCTTCTCACCGCCTTTCAGCTTTTGCGGCGGGGCTATCCGGTCTTGCGGCTCAATCTGCGCGGCGCCGGCCCTTCGCGCCCACATTGCCGGGAAGGCTACCACGCAGGACGGAGTGAGGATCTGCACACCGTGCTGGCCGGACTTCCGGCTGGCGCGGCCAGGGCAGGCTTCGCTCTGGTCGGCTATTCGCTGGGCGCCAACATTCTCCTTAAGTTCCTGGCGGAGCCGCAAGTCGCGGCGCACCCGGTGCGCGCGGCCGTATCGATCTCGGCTCCGATCGATCTGGCGCTGACGCAGCGGCGCATCCTGGAGCGGCGCAACCGGGTCTATCACGCCTTCCTGCTCAACCGCATGCGCAAGGAGGCGCTGCTGCTGTTGCGCGACCGGAAGTGGCGCCGCCGCATCCTCCTGGCGGATACGGTGCGCGAGTTCGACGAGCGCGTCACCGCTCCTCTCTATGGTTTCGAGAGTGTCGACGATTACCATGCGCGTTGCTCGGCCGCGCCGATGCTACATCGGATCGGCGTGCCGACATTGCTTATCCACGGGCTCGATGATCCGTGGATACCCGCAGATCCATATCTGGCGTTCGACTGGCGTGCGCATCCGCAGCTTACCGCGCTTTTGCCGCCGCAGGGCGGTCATGTCGGATTCCACGGACGCGGCGATCGCTTGCCCTGGCACGACCGTTGCATCGCGACGTTCTTTGACCGGCATTTGGTTTAGAGATTGGCGATCAGGAGCGGGCCGTTACAATCCGCCGCACGAAGGGGCGTCAGGGGATCGATGGAGACCAGACACATCATCGCAGCCGTTCTGCTCGTTTCATTGCTGAACGGCCTCTTTTCGCCCTTCGCGAAGATAAGCTGGAGCCTGATGCCGTTCCTGTTCCCGATTCTCACCGAAACAAACGAGGCCATGGTCGTGATGGCCGGGGTGCTGGCGCTGGCGTTCGCGACGCTGATTGCAAGCGGCGTTCCGGCCGCCCTCTATGAGCGGATCGCCGGAACCGGAACGACGAGGATCTCGGCCTGGATCTGGCTGGCGGGAGCGCTGTTCCTGTCGCTGCCGATGATCCTGGCCTTTGTCATCAGCCTCAGCCGGTCTTGAGACGCCGAGCCACCGACAAAGCGGCATAGGTAAGGACACCATCGGCGCCAGCGCGCTTGAAGGCAAGAAGGGCCTCCATCATCGCTTGCTCGCCATCGATCCACCCGCGCTCGGCGGCGCCCATGATCATGGCATATTCACCGCTGACCTGGTAGGCGAAGGTCGGCACTCCAAAGCTTTCCTTCACCCGGCGGACGATGTCCAGATAGGGCATGCCCGGCTTCACCATCACAATGTCCGCCCCCTCGGCCAAGTCCAGCGCCACTTCGCGCAAAGCTTCGTCGCCATTCGCGGGGTTCATCTGATAGCTGCGCTTGTCGCCGACGAGAGCACCTTTCGAGCCGATCGCATCCCGGAAGGGCCCATAGAAAGCGGAGGCATACTTGGCCGCATAGGCAAGGATGCCGACCCGTTGATACCCCGCCGCATCGAGCGCATCGCGGATGCGGCCGACACGCCCGTCCATCATGTCCGACGGTGCTATGATATCCGCCCCGGCCTCGGCCTCGCAGAGCGCTTGTCGCACCAGCATCTCCAAGGTCGCATCGTTGACGATTTCGCCCTCCACTAGAATCCCGTCATGGCCGTGCGTCGTATAAGGGTCGAGCGCCACGTCGCAAATGATGCCGATCCCGGGGACGGTCGACTTGATCGTGCGGATGGCCTTGCTGATCAGGTTTTCCGGATTCCACGCCTCCTCGCCGCCGGGGCTCTTGCGCTCGGGCGGAGTCAAGGGAAAGAGCGCGACCGCCGGAATTCCCAGTTCGGCCGCCTGGCCCACGACATCAGGCAGGCGATCGATGCTGAGCCGCTCGACACTCGGCATAGAGGGTACCCGCTCGGCGATGTCGGTCCCCTCGCGCACGAATACGGGCCAGATCAGATCGTCGGCGGCAAGCCGGCTCTCCGCAACCAGACGCCGGCGCCAGGGCTCGGACCGGTTCCGTCTCAGCCGAAGCCTCGGGAAGGCGCCCAGCGATCGGCCTTCGGGGGCGGAAAAGGCAGGGGTGATCGGCTGGGGCTTGCGTTCGCGCATGGAAGGCCTCCTACGGGCGCCATCCTAGAGCGGAGTGCAGCCAGATTGAAGCATCCGTGCCCGAGACAAGACCGCCGCCGGTTGCCCACATATCGCCCCGCACCTATGATTCACATCCTCACAAACGGGCAATGTTCATGGATTTCGGGCTAAGCGAGGAGCAACGGGCGATCCGAGATCTGGCGCGCGAATTCGCCGCAGGGGAGATCGCCCCGCATGCGGCGCGCTGGGACGAGGAGGAGATCTTTCCAACCGATACCCTGCGCAAGGCGGCCGGAATAGGCTTCGCCGCCATCTATGCGCAGCCCGACCATGGCGGGTCGGGCCTGGGCCGGTTCGAGGCGGCGCTCATCTTCGAGGAACTGGCGGCGGCTTGCGTGTCGACCGCCGCATATCTGTCCATCCAGAACCTGGTGAGCTGGATGGTGGACAGGTTCGGCAGCAATGCGCAACGCCGCCGCTATCTTCCCAAGCTGGCGTCCTTGGAATGGTTCGCGAGCTATTGCCTGACCGAGCCGGGCTCCGGCTCCGATGCCGCGGCGTTGAAGACCCGCGCCGAACGCACCAACCATGGATACCGCCTTACCGGCAGCAAGGCGTTCATCTCCGGGGGAGGGGCATCGGACCTCTATCTCGTCATGGCGCGAACCGGCGAGCAGGGAGCCAAGGGCATCTCCGCCTTTCTCGTCGAGAAGGGGAGCAAAGGCCTATCCTTCGGCAAGCCCGAGCGCAAGCTGGGCTGGCGCAACCAGCCAACTGCAATGGTTCTGCTCGACGGTGTCGAGGTGCCCGATGAGGGACTGCTCGGAGCGGAGGGAGAGGGCTTTTCGCTTGCAATGCAAGGTCTCGACGGTGGACGGGTCAATATCGGGGCTTGCGCGCTGGGCGGGGCGCGGGCCAGCCTTGAGGCGGCTGGCCGGTACATGCAGGAGCGCATGGCCTTCGGGCGGAAGCTCGCCGAATTCCAGGCGCTCCAGTTCCGCTTGGCCGATATGGCGACCGATCTGGACGCGGCCCGATTGATGGTGCATCGCGCGGCTTCCTCCCTCGAGGCCAAGCGGCCCGAAGCCACCCTGCACGCGGCGATGGCCAAGCGCTTCGCGACCGATATCTGCTATCAGGTCGTCGACGAGGCGCTGCAGCTCCATGGCGGCTACGGCTATCTGCGCGACTTCCCGGTCGAGCGCTTCCTGCGCGATATGCGTGTGCTGCGCATTCTCGAAGGCACCAACGAGATTATGCGGCTTGTTATCGCCCGCCGCCTCCTTGCCGGATGATATGAGCGCCGAGGATATTCTTTTGGAGCGGCGCAAGGGGATGGGTCTGATCCGCCTCAACCGGCCGCAGGCGCTCAACGCACTCACCTTGGCCATGACACGGCGGCTCGACGAGACGCTCAAGAGCTGGGCCAGTGATCCCGAGGTGGCACTGGTCGCGATCCGGGGCGTCGGTCCGCGGGCATTCTGCGCAGGCGGCGATGTGCGGGCCCTCTATACGGCCGGGCCAGGCAGCGCCTTCACCGATCTGTTCTACCGCGAGGAATATGCATTGAACCGGCGCATATTCCGGTTCCCGAAACCCTATGTCGCCCTGATCGACGGCATCGTCATGGGTGGGGGCGTTGGCGTTTCCGCGCATGGTTCGCACCGGGTGGCGAGCGAGCGCACGCTCTTCGCCATGCCCGAGACAGGAATTGGCCTGTTTCCGGATGTCGGGGCGACGTGGCTGTTGTCGAGATGCCCGGGAGCATCGGGCATTTATCTCGGGCTGACCGGCGCACGCATTCACGGGGCCGACCTGATCGCGCTCGGGCTTGCGGAGGCGTTGGTGCCGAGCGGGCGACTGGACATGCTGGAGTCCGAGTTGGCGCAAGCACGCACGAGGGCGGAGGTCGACGCGCTTTTGGACAGGCACAAGGCCGATCCGGGCCGAGCCGGCCTCGCTCCCCACCGCTCGGCCATCGATCGCTGCTTTGCCGAGCCCACGGTCGAACGGATCCTTGCGGCTCTGGAAGCTGAGGGAACGGAATGGACCCTGGCGACCGCGGCTTCGCTTCGCGCCAAATCGCCGACCAGTCTTAAGGTCACGTTGCGGCAGCTTCGGCTCGGGCGGACGCTGCCGGACTTCGAGACCGCTATGCGGCTCGAGTTCCGCCTGGTCCAGCACTTTATGGCGGGCGGGGATTTCTTCGAGGGCGTCCGCGCAGCCGTGATCGACAAGGATCAGCGGCCACGCTGGTCGCCGGACCGGCTGGAGGCGGTGAGCGAGGCGGCGGTGGACGCCTACTTCGCTCCGCTCACGCGGGAGCTCGACTTCTCCGACTGAGGGAGCACAGGTCATGGCGCGCATCGGGTTTCTTGGCCTCGGCAATATGGGCGGACCGATGGCGGCCAACTTAATCAAGGCCGGCCACGCGGTTCTTGTCTTCGACCTCTCGGCTCCGAGGATCGAGGCGGCTGTCGCGGCGGGAGCGGAAGCGGCGGCGGGCCCGCGTGATGCCGTCATCGGAACCGAGTTTGTCTTGACCATGCTGCCGTCGGGGCGGGAGGTGGCGGCGGTCTATGGCGGGCCCGATGGTCTCATCGCCGCCGCGGACCCCGCATCCTTGCTGGTGGATTGCTCCACCATCGATGTCGCCACCGCGCGTGACCTGAGCGGCGAGGCTGCGCGGCGTGGGTTGATGCTGCTCGACGCGCCGGTCTCCGGAGGGGTCGCAGGCGCCCAGGCCGCGACGCTCACCTTCATGGTGGGCGGGCCGTCGGAAGGCTTCGCCAGGGCTGAGCCGATCCTGAAAAGCATGGGCAAGGCCGTCATCCATGCCGGCGAGGCTGGAGCCGGCCAGGCGGCAAAGATCTGCAACAATATGATTCTCGGCATCTCGATGATCGCCGTATGCGAAGCGTTCGTTTTGGCCGAGCGGCTCGGGCTCGCGCGCGAGAAGCTGTTCGATGTGGCCTCCAAATCGTCGGGCCAATGCTGGTCCTTGACTAGCTCTTGCCCGGTTCCCGGGCCGGTTCCGAGCGCGCCCTCCAATCGCGACTATC
>DASPGI010000031.1:0-35116 GCA_035620695.1 Alphaproteobacteria bacterium | reverse complement strand
CAAGCGACACAGTATCGGGACCAGCCGCGCTCGGCGCACTGATCGAGCGGATGGAGAAGCGCGAGATCGACGTGCTGATCGGCACGCAGATCGTTGCCAAGGGGCACCACTTCCCCGATCTGACGCTGGTGGGCGTCATCGACGCCGATCTGGGGCTCTCCGGCGGCGATCTAAGGGCCGCGGAGCGCACCTTCCAGCTCTTGAGTCAAGTCGCCGGCCGCGCCGGCCGTGCGCAACGGCCCGGCCGCGTGTTCCTGCAAACTTACGACCCGGCCCATCCGGTCATCGCCGCGCTGATCGGGGCCGATCGCGATCGTTTCATCGCCGAGGAGATGGAAGCTCGCCGCCAGGCGCGGATGCCGCCCTTTTCACGCCTGGCCGCGTTGATCGTTCAGGCGCGTGAGGCGGATCTGGCCGATAGCTTGGCACTGAGGCTGGGTAAGACCCGGCCGCGCGGGGAGGGAATCGAGGTGCTGGGTCCGGCGCCGGCGCCCTTTGCGGTGCTGCGCGGCTGGCATCGGCGTCGCCTCCTGGTCCGGACCCGCCGCGATATCGCCCCGCAACCCCTGATCCGGCACTGGCTTGCACAAATCAAGATCCCCTCGGCGGCTCGCCTTGCCATCGATATCGATCCCTATAGCTTTCTTTGAGACGTCCGGCTGGCCGGTTGCAAGGCCGGGCGGCCCATGCTAAAGACCCGCGCGCTGGCGGTGCAGGGGTCACCTCGCGCCGTACTAGGTTATTGCGCATTTCAAAAGCAAGGCGTTCCGGCCCCTCCACACCCGGGGTGTCGGCCAGCCAAATAATGGGAGCAGGCGTCAGGTGGCGGCCCAGATGAGTGGTCTGAGCGAGCTTGCGCAGCGATATGCGGCGGCGCTGTTCGAGCTTGCCGACCAACGCAAGGAGCTGGATCAGGTCGCCAACGATCTGGTCAGCTTGCGGGCGGCCATCTTGGAAAGTGCGGACCTGCAGCGGCTGCTCTCGAGCCCGCTGCTTGATCGCATTGAGCAGGCGAGGGCCTTGGCGGCATTGCTGGAGCAGATGGGAATGGGCCCGACGGTGCGCAACTTCGTCGCCGTTGTGGCGCGCAATCGGCGTCTTTTCGCGCTCAAATCCATGGCCGACGCCTTTCTTGCCGATCTTGCGCGCCGACGGGGCGAGGTGCGGGCGGAGGTCGTGTCGGCCCGCCCACTTAGCGAGGCCCAGCAGCAGAAGCTGGTGGAGGCGCTACGCCGCGCGACCGGCGGCAAGGTTGTAGTCGAGACCGCCATCGATCGCAGCCTGATCGGCGGGCTTGTGGTCCGCCTCGGGTCGCGTCAGATCGACACATCGTTGAAGACCAAGCTGTTGCGACTGCAACTCGCCATGAAAGGGGCCTGAAGGAGCCATGGAGATTCGGGCAGCGGAAATCTCCGCCATCCTGCGCCAGCAGATCGAGGCGTTCGGAACCGAGGCGGATGTGGCCGAGGTGGGCCAGGTGCTTTCCGTAGGCGACGGAGTGGCGCGTGTCTACGGCTTGGACAATGTCCAGGCCGGCGAGATGGTGGAGTTTCCCGGCGGCGTGCGCGGCATGACGCTCAATCTCGAGACCGACAATGTCGGCATCGTCATCTTCGGCAACGACCGCGAGATCAAGGAAGGCGACACGGTCAAGCGCACCGGCGCCATCGTCGATGTGCCGGTCGGCAAGGGCCTGCTCGGGCGCGTTGTCGACGCCCTCGGCAATCCAATCGACGGCAAGGGTCCGATCGAGACCTCGGAACGCCGCCGCGTCGAGGTCAAAGCGCCGGGCATCATCCCACGCCGCTCGGTGCACGAACCGGTGCAGACTGGGCTCAAGGCGATCGACAGCCTGGTGCCGATCGGCCGCGGGCAGCGGGAGTTGATCATCGGCGATCGTCAGACCGGCAAGACGGCGGTGGCGCTCGATGCGATCTTGAACCAGAAGGCCGTGAACGCGCTCGGCGACGAATCCAAGAAGCTTTACTGCATCTATGTCGCAATCGGGCAGAAGCGTTCGACCGTCGCGCAAATCGTCAAGACGCTCGAGGACTATGGAGCGCTGGATTATTCGATCGTGGTCAGCGCCACGGCTTCCGAACCGGCGCCGATGCAGTTTCTTGCGCCCTATGCCGGGTGCGCGATGGGAGAATTCTTCCGCGACAACGGCATGCATGCGGTCATCATCTATGACGATCTGTCCAAGCAGGCCGTCGCCTATCGGCAGATGTCCCTGTTGCTCCGCCGCCCCCCGGGGCGCGAGGCCTATCCGGGCGACGTCTTCTACCTGCATTCGCGGCTGCTTGAACGCGCCGCCAAGATGAACGACGAGCACGGAGCCGGATCGCTTACGGCGCTGCCGGTGATCGAGACACAGGCGGGCGACGTCTCCGCCTACATCCCGACCAACGTGATTTCCATCACCGATGGGCAGATCTTCCTCGAAACCGGGCTCTTCTATCGCGGCATCCGGCCGGCCATCAATGTCGGCCTGTCGGTGAGCCGCGTCGGCTCGGCCGCGCAGATCAAGGCCATGAAGCAGGTTGCCGGCCGCATCAAGCTGGAACTGGCTCAGTATCGCGAGATGGCGGCCTTTGCGCAGTTCGCCTCCGATCTCGATGCCGCCACCCAGCGCCTGCTAGCGCGCGGTGCGCGTCTTACGGAGCTTTTGAAGCAGCCACAATACGAGCCCTTGCCTGTCGAGGAGCAGGTGGTGGCGATCTTCGCCGGCGTGCGCGGCTTTCTCGACCGTGTCAAGGTCGAGGATATAATGCGATTCGAGCAGGCCTTCCGCTCGGAGGTGCGGGCCAAAGCGCCGGAGATTCTCGAATCCGTCCGTACCGCCCGGGAGATCACCAAGGAAACCGAGGAAAAGCTGACCCGGTTCCTCGAGGAGTTCGTGAAGAACTTCGCTTGATACGAGACAACTCTAGACTCCATCCGAGCCTTAGATGCCGAGCCTCAAGGATCTGCGAAATCGGATCAACAGCGTCAAGTCGACGCAGAAGATCACCGCTGCCATGAAAATGGTGGCGGCGGCCAAGCTGAGGCGCGCCCAGGAGCAGGCGATGGCCGCCCGACCCTATGCCGAGCGCATGGAGCGGATGCTCTCCTCGCTCGCGCAGGCGATGGGCGGACTGGCCGGAGCGCCGCGCCTGTTGGCCGGCACCGGCAAGACGGACGCCCAGCTCATCGTGGTGATGACGTCGGACCGCGGCTTGTGCGGTGCGTTCAACTCCTCGATCGTCCGCGAAGCCCGCAAGCTGATCCGCGCACATCTCGCCGACGGCCAGCAGGTCAAAATCCTCTGTGTCGGCCGCAAGGGCCGCGACCAGCTGCGACGGGACTTCGGCAAGCTCATCGTCGGCTCGTTTGAGGATGTCGGCCGCCGCAAGCTTGCCTATTCCGAGGCGCAGACCGTAGCCGAGCGCATCCGCACAATGTTCCAGGCTGGAGAGTTCGATGTCGCCACTCTGGTCTACAACCGCTTCCGCTCGGCGATCAGCCAGGAGGTCACCGTGCAGCAGGTGATCCCGTTCGCTCCACCCCCCGGGGCGTCGGCGGAGACCGGCTTGGGCAACGCCGTCTACGAGTATGAACCAGACGAAGATGTCATACTCGGCGATCTGCTGCCGCGGAACATCGATGTCCAGGTCTATCGTGCGCTTCTTGAGAATGCCGCGAGCGAGCAAGGCGCGCGCATGACGGCAATGGACAGCGCCACGCGCAACGCCGGAGAGATGATCGCCAAACTCACGCTCAACTACAACCGCACCCGTCAGGCCTATATCACCAAGGAGCTGATCGAGATCATCTCCGGCGCCGAGGCGCTTTGATCCCTAGGGAGCCAAACCATATGGCCACGAACATCGCCGGCTCGAACATCACCGGCAAGATCACGCAGGTGCTGGGCGCCGTCGTCGACGTGCAGTTCGACGGCGAGCTGCCGCCGATCCTGAACGCTCTTCATCTCGAGAACCAAGGTAAGCCGCTGGTCCTGGAAGTGGCGCAGCACCTGGGCGAAAACACGGTGCGCTGCATCGCCATGGACAGCACCGACGGGCTGGTGCGCGGGCGCGAGGTCGCCGACACCGGCACCCCCATCACCGTGCCAGTCGGTCCGGAGACCCTGGGGCGCATCATCAATGTGATCGGCGATCCGATCGACGAACGCGGACCCGTGGGCGCGGCCAAGACCATGCCGATCCACAGGGAGGCGCCGAGCTTCGTGGAGCAGTCCACCGAGGCGCAGGTCCTCGTCACCGGCATCAAGGTCGTGGACCTGCTCGCGCCTTATTCGCGCGGCGGCAAGATCGGCCTCTTCGGCGGCGCAGGCGTCGGCAAGACCGTGATCATCATGGAGCTGATCAACAACATCGCCAAGGCGCATGGCGGCTACTCGGTCTTCGCCGGCGTCGGCGAGCGTACGCGCGAGGGTAACGACCTCTATCACGAGATGATCGAATCGGGCGTCATCAAGTTGGATGGGCCGGGCTCGAAGGCGGCGCTGGTCTATGGCCAGATGAACGAACCGCCGGGGGCGCGCGCGCGCGTCGGCCTTTCCGGCCTGACGCTGGCCGAGTATTTCCGCGACGAGGAAGGCCAGGATGTGCTGTTCTTCGTCGACAACATCTTCCGCTTCACCCAGGCGGGCGCGGAAGTGTCGGCGCTCCTAGGGCGCATCCCGAGCGCCGTCGGCTACCAGCCGACGCTGGCCACCGACATGGGCGCGCTGCAGGAGCGGATCACGACGACCAAGAAAGGCTCGATCACCTCGGTGCAGGCGATCTACGTGCCGGCCGACGATCTGACCGATCCCGCGCCGGCGACCTCGTTTGCGCATCTGGACGCCACCACCGTGCTCTCGCGCCAGATCGCAGAGCTCGGCATCTATCCGGCGGTAGATCCTCTGGATTCGACTTCGCGCATCCTCGACCCGCGCGTGGTCGGAGAGGAGCATTACCAGGTCGCACGCGCCGTCCAGCGGGTCCTGCAGACCTACAAGTCCCTGCAGGACATCATCGCCATCCTCGGCATGGATGAGCTCTCCGAGGAAGACAAGCTCACTGTCGCGCGCGCCCGCAAGATTCAGCGCTTCTTGTCGCAACCCTTCCACGTGGCCGAGGTCTTTACCGGCACCAAGGGCGTGTTCGTCAACATCGAGGATACGATCAAGGGCTTCAAGGGCATCGTGAGCGGCGATTTCGACGATTTGCCGGAGGCGGCTTTCTACATGATCGGGACCATCGATGAGGCCATGGAGAAGGCGCGCCGTATGGCAGCCGAGGCGGCCTAGGCGGCCATGGCAGATCAGGTGCAGTTCGAACTCGTGGTTCCCGAGCGGCTCTTGCTCTCGGAGCCGGTGGATATGGTCGTCGTCCCCGGATCGGAAGGGGATTTCGGCGCCCTGCCTGGGCATGCGCCATTCATCTCGACTTTGCGTCCTGGATTGATCGAGACCTATACCGGAAAGTCGGTGAAGGACCGCATCTTCGTGGCGGGCGGCTTTGTCGAGGTTACGCGCGAACGCTGCACCGTTCTGGCGGAAGAGGCGATCGCGCTCGCCGATCTCGACCGCGGCACCATCGAGGCTCAGATACGGACCGCGCGCGAGGATGTCGGCCTGGCCAAGGACACGGGCGAGCGCGCGGCCGCCGAGCGCGCGCTGGCGGCGGCGGAATCCAAGCTGGCGATCCTGCAACAGGCGGCCCACTAAAGCTGTTTTCCGTATGTCAAGGGCTTGTATCAGGGCGCTGCAGGAATAAAACTGTCTGATGCCCATGAAGGGAGCGCCGGTCCCGCATGAAATCGTGGACACTCACCGACATTCCCTGGTGCCGGTTCGATCCTGCGAAGGTCGATCCGCAGATGGTGACCGTCGTCAAGGCCGCCGCCATGGTCGAGCATAATGGCGGCGATTACGCCACGTATCTTTGCAACGTCTTCCATGACGATCCGCAGTTCCAGGCCGCCGCCCGCGAATGGGCGCAGGAAGAGATCCGACACGGCCAGGCTCTGGCGCGCTGGGCGAAGCTTGCTGATCCTGCATTTGATTTCGAGTCGCAGTTCGAGCGATTTACGAATGGCTTCAGGCTGCCGCTGCGGGCCACCCGCTCAGTGCGGGGCAGCCGCACCGGCGAGCTCATCGCACGCTGCATCGTGGAAACCGGCACAAGCTCCTTTTACAGCGCACTCGCCGAGGCTTGCGAGGAACCGGTCTTGAAAGCGATTTGCCGAAACATCGCGGCCGACGAATTTCGCCACTACAAGCTCTTCTACGACCATATGAAGCGCTATCAAGCCTGTGAGCGGCCGGGACTCTTGACACGCGCGCGGGTCATATTCGGCCGGCTCGGGGAGGTTCGCGGCGACGATGAGTTGCCCCTTGCTTACTACTGCGCAAACCCAGAGGAATTTGCCCGATACGATCGACGCTCCAGCGGTCGCGCCTATTCCCGCAGAGCCTCGCAGTACTATCGCCCCCACCATGTCGAGCGCGCCGTCGCGATGATATTGAAAGCCCTCGGCATTCGCCCGAACGGGCGACTGGGCCTGACCCTTGTCTCTCTGGCGCGCTATTGGCTGTCGCGGGAGGCTGGAAGGGCCCGTCGCTCGCCGGGGCCGGTGCACGGGCCGCTGGAAGCTTCGAAGGGGTGAGCCCGTTCACGGCGCCTCAGATGGCCCGTCATTCCCGAGACAGAGCGCGCTCGATCAAGGGACCGAATTCGTCGACAACCTCCCTGTAGACAGCGCGTTTGAAGGGGACGATCAGTCGCGGAACCTCGGGCAGCTCGACCCATTTCCACTCGAGGAACTCGGGATGCTCGGTGGCGATGTCGATGTCGCTATCCTTGCCGGTGAATCGCAGGAGAAACCATTTCTGCCGCTGGCCCCGGTAGCGCCCGCCCCAAAGCACACCCCGGAGCTCCGCGGGCAGTTTGTAAGGGCGCCAATGCCGGCTCTCGGCGATGATCTCGGCCCGGTCGGTGCCGATCTCTTCTTTCAGCTCCCGCAAGGCGGCCCGGCGTGGATCCTCGTTCTTGTCGATGCCGCCCTGCGGCATCTGCCAAGCCTCGGAAGGCATGTCGATGCGGCGGGCCATGAAGATCCGGCCTTCGGAATTGAATAGCATCAATCCAACGCCGGGCCGGTATGCGCCATTTGTCCGAGCCGTGCTCATGCGTCGGCGCCCATGCGAAGACGGTCGACGCATCGTCTGAGACCGCCGGACGGGTTGCCTTCCCTGAAGGCCCAGTTAGTTCGTGGCGCGCGCGTTGAAGAGCCAGAGTCCGCGCAGGAGGTCGACCGCCCGGCCGAGTTGATAATCCTGCTCGACATCGCCGATCACTTGCGGGGCCACGCTCGGGGTCTCCTCCTCGTCCTCGCTCGACGGCGTCGCCTCGGGCGTTACCGGTCCTGCGGGGCTCTGCGAGCTCGGCTGGCCCTCTCCGTCCGTGTCGTTGCTCAGGGCGCCGCGCAGATCTTCCTCGTGAGGCAGCTCGCCCTGTTCGAGTTTTTCGATCCGCGCCGGCTCGACGGTGATGTCGGGCTCGATGCCCTTGGCCTGAATCGAACGGCCCGAGGGCGTGTAGTAGCGCGCCGTTGTCAGGCGCATGGCGCCGCGTCCCGGCAGGGGAATGATGGTCTGCACCGAGCCTTTTCCGAATGAGCGGGTCCCGAGCAGAATGCTGCGCCGTTGGTCCTGCAGCGCGCCCGCCACAATCTCGGAGGCCGAGGCCGAGCCGCCGTTGATCAACACCACCATGGGCAATCCTTCGGCGATGTCACCGGGCCGCGCGTTGGTCCGCTGCACGTCATCGCTGTGACGCCCGCGGGTCGAGACGATCTCGCCTTTGTCCAGAAAGGCGTCCGAGATGGCGATGGCTTGATCGAGGAGCCCGCCGGGGTTGTTGCGCAAGTCGAGAATGAGGCCCTTCATTCCGCTCCCCATCTCGCCCTTGAGGCGCTCCAAGGCCTTCTTCAGCCCCTGGTCGGTCTGCTCGGTAAAGGAGGTGATGCGGATATAGGCGATATCCTCCAACGCCCGCGCGCGCACCGAATCCACGCGGATCACATCGCGCTTCACCACCAGATCGAACGGCTCCTTGTTGGCGCGCCGAATGGTCAGCTTGATCTCGGTATTGGCGGGTCCGCGCATCCTGTCGACAGCTTCGGCCAGGGTGAGACCCAGAACCGGCTCGCCGTCGAGATGGGTGATGATGTCGCCAGGCAGCACACCCGCCCGCGCGGCCGGGGTGTCGTCGATCGGCGATACGACCCGGATCAGCCCCTCCTCCATCGTCACTTCTATGCCCAGTCCGCCGAACTCGCCCTTGGTCTGGACTTGCATGTCCTGGAAGTCCTTGGGGCTGAGATAGCTCGAATGCGGATCGAGCGAGGTCAGCATGCCGTTGATCGCCGATTCGATCAGCTTCTGGTCGGTGACCTCCTCGACATAATCGGCGCGCACGCGCTCGAATACTTCACCGAACAGGTTCAGCTGCCGGTAGGTTTCGGAACTGCTCTGAGAGGAGACGTCGAAGGGAAGTGTCGCGAAGAGAAGGGCAGCCGTCGCGAGTGTGAGTTTGCGCATCATCCTTTGACCTTATCGCCACTGATTTGAAGCCAGGGCAGGGGATCGATCGGCTGGCTGGCGCGGCGCAGCTCTACGTAAAGCTCGGGCGTTCCGACCGAATCCATGACGCCCAACGGTTCGCCGGCTAGAAGCCATTGCCCGACCGCCGCGTCGATGCGGCCGAGACCAGACAGCAGAGTATGATACCCGCCGGTATGCTCGATTATCAAGATTGCCCCATAGCCTCGAAACGGCCCCTGAAAGACCACATGACCATCGAATGGGGCAATGACCTGGGCGCCGGGCAAGGTTTCGATAACCACACCTTTGCTCAAGGGGCCCGAGTCGGGAGTGGGATCGAAACGGCGAGTGACCCGCCCGCGGGCGGGCATCAGGAGGCCGCCTGGCCCGTTCGGGAATGGCCGAACGAGGGTCGGATTCTCGATCAACGGCACCGCCTGCGGTCCCAACGCGGCAATCTCCGCGGGAGGCTCGGCCGGCTGCTCGAGGCGCTGCGGTAGATTCAGTATCTCATCCGAGACAGGCGGTTCGCCCTCGGCATGCCGGGGCGCTTGCGCTTCGACGGCCGCCGCGCGTTCACGCTCGGCCGCCAAGCGCTTGAGAAGATCGCGGACATCCTCCGCCTGCGCCGCCAACTCGGCCGCTTGCTGTGCGAGCTTCCGGCTCGCCGCCTCACTCTGGCTGAGCAGGAGAAGCTTCGCCTCGATCAGGCTGGCAATCTCCTCGGCGGCTGCGCTGCGAGCGTTGGCGGCACGGTCGAGCGCCGCTTTGCTCTGCGATATCTCACTGCGCACCCTGGCCAGGTTTTCGAGCTCCTCGCGTAGCTCCTGAGTGCGGTGTGTCAGTGCTGGCACGGCGCTGGTCAGCAGGAGCGCGCCGCGTACGGTCTCCAAAGGCGTACCGGGAGCGGCGATCAGCGCATCGGGAGGACGTAAGGCAAGGCGCTGGAGGGCCGCGAGCGTCAGCGCGGTCTGGTGCCGCCGGTGCACCAGGTCGGCCGCCTTGGTCCGCTCCTCTTCCTCCAAGCGCGCCAGGCTGGTCGAGATCCGAGCCAACTCCTGCTCGGCATCCTGCACCTCCGCAGCCGCCGCGATTAGTCGTTCGCGCAGACCGGTCAGCTCCGTGGCTATGGTGGCCGAGCGTTCCTTGGTCGCTCTTGCTTCGTTTTTCGTCTTCGCGAGTTCCCGCTCGATCTGCTGGAGCTTATCGGTCTCATCGGCCGACGCGGGGCGAATGGCGGCCAGCGCCGCGACGAGGATCCAGGCGATGAGAACCTCAGGCCTGCGCACGGCGTGCTTGCATACTGGCGCTACCTTGCGCATCGGCCACAAGGAGCGAGCGGCCGGTCATCGCTTCCGGTTGCGGTAGACCCAAAAGGCTCAGCACGGTCGGAGCGATATCGGCAAGCCGGCCATCGGAAAGCCGGGTCACGGCGGCGGGCCCGTGTATCAGCACGACCGGAACAGGGTTCAGGGTGTGCGCGGTATGCGCCTGCCCGGTGGTGTGATCGCGCATCATCTCTGCATTGCCGTGATCGGCAGTGATAAGCAGCACCCCGCCCGCGCGGCCGACCGCCTCGGCGAGCCGGCCGAGACAATGGTCCACCGCCTCGACCGCCTTTATGGCTGCGCCCAGATCGCCGGTATGACCGACCATATCGGTATTGGCGTAGTTGACCACGATGAAATCGTAAGCGCCGGATCCGATCGCCTCGACGAGACGGTCCGTCACCTCAAGGGCCGACATCTCGGGCTTCAGATCGTAGGTGGCGATTTTGGGCGAGGGGACGAGGATGCGCGTTTCGCCCGGAAATTCGCGTTCTTCGCCGCCATTGAAGAAGAAGGTCACATGCGCATACTTCTCCGTCTCGGCGATGCGCAGCTGCTTCAGCCCCGCCTTGGCCACCACCTCTCCTAGCGTGTCCGCCATGTCCTGGGGCGGAAAGAGGACGGCCAGGGTCCGGTTAAGGCGCTCGGAATAACTGACCATACCCAAAGCGGCGGCGAAGCGTATCGTGCGAGGACGGGCAAATCCGGTGAACTCCGGGTCGACCAGCGCCAGCAGGATCTCCCGCGCGCGATCGGCGCGAAAATTCCCCATCAACACGCCATCGCCATCGGAGATGCCGGCGAAGCCGGTGATGACCGTCGGCTTCACAAACTCGTCGGTCTCGCCGCGCGCATAGGCCGCGTCCAGCGCCGCGAGCGGGTGGCGCGCCTTCTCGCCTTTGCCAAGAACCATCGCCCGATAGGCAAGCGCGATGCGTTCCCACCGCTTGTCACGGTCCATCGCATAATAGCGACCCGAAATCGTGGCGATCCTGACATCGTCGCTCGAGATCGCGACATCGCTCAGGAACTGCTTGAGATAGCCACGCGCGCTCGAAGGGGGGGTGTCGCGGCCGTCGAGAAAGGCATGCACGCGCACCGGCACTCCGGCGGCAACGAGGATGTTGGCCAGCGAGGCCAAATGCGCCTGGTGCGAGTGGACTCCGCCCGGCGACAGGAGGCCCATGAGATGGCAGGCGCCGCCGCTGGATTTCAGGCGGGCGATGAACTCCACCAGCGCCGGGTTCTTCCGCAGCGCATCCTCCTGGATGGCGCGATCGATTCGCGGCAGTTCCTGCATCACCACGCGGCCACCGCCGATATTCATGTGGCCGACCTCGGAGTTGCCCATCTGGCCCGCAGGCAGCCCGACTTCGTGCTCGGAGGCGTCGAGAAGGGCGTGCGGAGAATTTGCCAGAAATCTGGCCCAATTGGCTGCGTCGGCCAAGGCGATGGCGTTGTCCGGTCCTTCCTTGCCCACGCCCCAGCCGTCCAGGATGCACAGGACCACTGGGCGGAGCCGATCGGTCCTCGAGCTCATGAGCGGTCTATATAGAGGAGGGGGCTGCTCGTGGCCACATCCTCGAGCGGTGTTCGGTGGGCCAATCCATGCGCTGCGAAAAGTTCAATTCGAGCGAACACGGTTCCGGTCACTCCCGGTGATACGGGTGGCCCGTCAGGATCGATTGCGCCCTGAAAAGCTGCTCAAGCATGAGCATGCGGACCATGAGATGGGGCCATGTCATGGGTCCAAGCGAGAGCGTGGCGTCGGCTTGATTCAAGACCGTCGCCGACAGGCCCTGGTCGCCGCCGATGACGAACACTATGTCGCGGCCCGCGTCGCGCCAGCCACCAAGGCGGGCGGCAAATGCGGCGCTGGACATGCCCTCGCCACGCTCGTCGAGGGCGATGACGACCGGATCTGAGAGTTTTCGTCGCTGGGCGGCGACCTCCGCCAGGAGCAGCGCGCCTTCGCGCGTCTTTCGCTCGGATGCCGTCAACCTGCGGCGCTCCTCAACCTCTATGACCAAGAGCGGCCAGGCAAGCCGGCGGGAATAGTCCTGGAAAAGGGTCAGGATTGGTCCTGCCTTCAGCCGACCGACGGCAAGCAGTCCAAGTCTCATGGAGGCGCACGCCAGCCCACGCGCAGCCTCGAGGCCGTTGTCATGCGATGGCTGCGGGTCGCCCGCCGGATTCCGGCAGCACTTCGCCCCACATCTTCTCCAAATTGTAGAAGCTGCGGATCTCGGGGCGGAACAGATGCACGATGACGTCGCCGCCGTCTATCAGTACCCAGTCGCATTGCGGCATGCCCTCGATCGAGACTCGAGGGGCTCCTGCCTGCTTCAGCTTCCGTGCCAGATGTTCAGCCATGGCGCCGACCTGCCGCGTCGACCGCCCCGACGCGATGATCATGGAGTCGGCAATGCTGGATTTGCCATTGAGGTCGATGACGACGATACCGTCGGCCTTATCGTCTTCCAGGGAAGACGTAATCAGAGAAACGAGATTTTCAGCGGAATCTCCTAACCGCCTGCTCTTGGGTATGGATCACCTCCGTTTGCTTCCCCGGGCCCGTCGGATCGCCGTGGCCGAGAGCGGACTGAGCCGCCCCACCACGAACGCCCAAGCAGGTGGCCGCCGCTCCGCCAAAGTCCGCGCCCCTCGTTCGGGGACCCGGAAACGGGCGAAGCGCCGGGCCGCTTTCGCGGCCAACGATTTAAGAGAATAGGAAGGCCGGGCTAGGACCGCAACGGGCATGCCATGAAAGATTTGTGGCCAACGCTCCCATCGGCAAACATCGCTGAGATTGTCGGCCCCCATTAACCAAACGAACCGCGTGCGCGGGAAGCGTCGTCTCAGTGCGGCCAGCGTATCGGCGGTATAGCGCGTACGCAGATCCTGCTCGATGGCGGTGACCCGTATGCGCGGGTCCCGCGCGAGCGTACGGGCACTGGACATGCGCTCCTCGAGGGAAGCCATGCCCTCCGGGGCCTTGAGCGGATTCTGAGGCGATACGACCCACCAGACCTGGTCCAGATCCAGTCGCCTGAGGGCCGTACGGCTGATCTCCAGATGTCCCTCATGGGCAGGATTGAAGGACCCGCCGAGGATCCCGACCCGTCTTGGGACGAGCCGTGGCCGGGGGCGGCCACTAGGGACGAACCTGACCCGTCCCGCGGACGACATATTTGATGCTTGTGAGCTGCTCAGCCCCAACGGGTCCGCGCGCATGCAGCTTGCCGGTGGAGATGCCGATCTCCGCTCCCATGCCGAATTCCCCGCCATCGGCGAATTGGGTCGAGGCGTTAACCATGACGATCCCGGCATCGACCGCCGCAAGGAATCGCTCGGCCGCAGCGGCGTCCTCGGTCACGATCGCCTCGGTATGGCCGGAGCCGTGGCGGGAGATGTGGCCGATCGCTTCCTCGATCCCGTCGACCACCCGAACCGACAGGATTGCGTCGAGATGCTCGGTGTCCCAGTCCTGGGGGGAAGCTGTTTTCACGTCGGGATGGAAGCTCCGGGTCTCGGCATCGCCGCGGATTTCGCAGCCTGCGTTGATGAGGTCGGAAAGGATCGAGGGAAGATGGGTCGCCGCCGCCTTTCGGTCCACCAGAAGGGTCTCGGTCGCCCCGCAGATGCCCGTCCGCCGCATCTTGGCGTTGAGGACGATTCGCCGGGCCATCTTGAGATCTGCCGCGCCGTCCACATAAGTGTGGCAGATTCCGTCGAGATGCTTGAGGACCGGGATGCGGCTCTCGGCGACGACCCGCTCGATCAGAGACCGCCCGCCACGCGGCACGATCACGTCGATGAGCCCGTCGAGCTTCAAAAGCGCGCTGACCGCGGCGCGGTCGGTCGTCGGGACGAGCTGGATCGCCGCCTCCGGCAGACCGGCTGCTCGCAAACCCTGAAGCAAAGCCTCATGGATCGCGCGCGATGAGTGGAAGCTTTCGCTGCCGCCCCTCAATATCGCCGCATTGCCCGATTTGAGGCAAAGCCCTCCGGCATCGGCGGTCACGTTCGGCCGCGATTCGAAGATGACGCCGATGACTCCCAGCGGCACCCGGACGCGGGAGATGTCAAGGCCGTTCGGCCGGGTCCAGCGCGCCAGCACCGTGCCGATGGGATCGGGCTGGGCGGCGACCTCCTCGAGGCCGCGGGCGATCGCCTCCACGCGCTTTTCATCGAGCGCTAGGCGGTCGCGCAGGGCCCCGCTCAGGCCCCTGGTATCGGCCGCCTCCAGATCGCGCCGGTTGGCGGCCAGGAGGGCCGCGGTCCGCCGGCGGATCGCCTCGGCGGCGGCGGTCAGCGCCGCGTTCTTGGCCTGCGTCGAAGCCAGGGCAAGCGTGGCCGAAGCGGTCTTCGCCTCCTCCGCGAGGCGCCGCACCATCCGTTCGACATCCGAGCCCGCTTCCGGCTTGAGGGCGGTCATGTGGCCGAAGTTCCTGCCTGGTTCGCGCCACGCTAGCCGAGTATCGGCCGGTTTTCACGGATTTTTCAGGAGTGAGGGGGTCCCGCTGCTTCCGGGACGCCGGCCTCATGCCCAAGCCGCTTGCTGCTGCGATGGCGGTAGCGCCACGGCCGAGCACAAACGCAGATCGGGTTAAGTCTTCGGTCACGCGGCCCGGTCATTCTCGGTCCGGTGACTGGGAGCGTGTGGCGCCATACCAGCATTACGGCCGCTTTGATTGCGGCCATGATCGGCACCTTTCATCTTCATACCAGGTCCAGCTCCTCGACAGTCGAAGCCGACGCACCAAGGCTGACTGGCGTGGCGTCGGTCATCGACGGCGACACGCTCGATATTCATGGGCGGCGTATCCGCCTTCACGGAATCGATGCGCCGGAATCGAAGCAACTTTGCACACTCAACGGAGCGAAGTATCGCTGCGGCCAGATGGCCGCTCTGGCGCTGTCCGATTTCGTCGGCCGAGGCACCGTGAGCTGCGCTCAACGCGACACCGACCGCTACGGGCGGGCGGTGGCAACCTGCTCAGTGGCAGGCCAGGACATCGGCGCCTGGCTGGTCAGCCACGGCCATGCACTCGCCTATCGGAAGTATTCGCGCGCCTACGTCCAGGCAGAAGAGAGCGCGGCCGCCGCAAGGGTCGGGATCTGGGCAGGCGAGTTCGAGGAACCGTGGGAGTGGCGGAGAAAATGAGGCGAGCGACCGCCCCCGACTGGGTTTTCGTTGTGGAGACACCACACTGTAGCTAATGCTTGCATGCGTCGGATTTCGCGAAATAGGCGGAAAATTCCGCGGGCACAGAGACACTGTTCAGTGACCGAACGATCTCGACGCTGAGTTAGCATTCAGATCTCTGCTGGGGGTTCCTGATCCGGACAATCGCCGCTTTGTCGAGGCAAGGTCCGGTCGTATACTGTGTAGTTTAGAGGGCTCAGCCATGCACCGAATGCTTGCGGTACTGGCGGTTGCATTTATGTCAGCTGACGCTGTCGCAGGTGAACCTCTGTTTGACGCTGTGAAGGCTGGCGACGCGGCGAGCGTTGAGCGACTGCTGAATGACGGCGCTAATGTCGACAGTCGCGCCATGGACCAGGCCACGCCGTTGATCGAGGCGGCGCTCAGCGGCCAGCCTGAAATCGCCGCACTGCTGCTCGCCAAGGGAGCCGATGTGATGGCGCGCAACGCCGGTGGCTTCACGCCACTGCATGCGGCCGCCTATTCCGGTAGCGTGCCGGTTGCAGAGTTGCTGCTGGAGAAGGACGCCGCCCTGGAGGACGCGGCCAACAAAGCGGGCGTCTCACCCTTGATCGTTGCTGCGGAAGAAGATCACTTGGCCATGGTCGAGCTGTTGATCGCCAGGGGGGCCGATGTCGGTCAGCCAGAACGCAACGGCTACACGCCACTGACGCGCGCCTTCTGGAAAGGTCACAGCGACATCGTGCGGGCGCTCAAGCGTCATGGCGCGGTCTGTCCCTCCGCCGAAGTCCTCGGTGGCGAGGCGTATCTTCAGCAGTGCATGGACATTCGTGACTGAGCGGAGGATCGACGATGTACGGAGTGGCAAAAAGATACGCTTCGGCACTTCTTTGCCGACTGGCTTCCGCTGCAGCATTCTCAGCGGTTGTAATGGCCGGTGGGGCAGCCCTCGCCGATCCAGTCAATACTGGCTATTTCGGCGGTGTCGCGATCAACGGATATGACACAGTCGCCTACTTCACGGAAGGTCGGCCGATGAAGGGTTCCGAGGAGTTCGCCTACGACTGGCTCGGAACGCCATGGTATTTCGCGAATGCCAAGCATCGTGATCTCTTCATCAGCGACCCCGCGAAATACGCGCCGCAGTACGGCGGCTTCTGCGCTGGCGAAGTGTCCTTCAACGGCACCACGATCAACCTCGATCCGGACGGATGGGCGATCATCGACGGCAAGCTTTATCTAGGTTACACGAAGGAATTCATGGAGCAGGACTTCGTGCCGCATTCGGGCGAACTCCTTGCGAAGGCCGAAGCCAACTGGCCCGGGGTCAAGGCCAAGATGGAGCAGGAGGGATTTCGCTGAACGCCACGCTCGCTTATGTCTTGTGCCGACATGCGGCTCTACTCGATGGGTGAGAAGTGTAGGACTCCGGATGCATTGACGTAGGTGTAGGAAGGCTCGCCAGACTCGTGGGAGCGCCGATACACCGGGCCGCATCGGGGTCGACCCCATAACACATTCTCGCTCTGCTCGCAGAGCAAGTCCCGATCGATAAAGGCGTTTCCGGTGACGATTTGGGTCGGCGTGCGGAAGGCCGTCTTACCGTCGCGACCGATTTGGAAAAGTGCCGGCTCACCTGCTCCAGTCCGTCCCCGCCAAGTTCGTCCAAGGGCCAGGTCGACGATGTCCACGCCTTTCAGCCTGTCACGTTCATCACCTTGGAAGGCGAAAGGCCATTCTGGAATACCGGCTTTGTGCATGGCGTCAAGAATGCGCTCAAGGTCTCGACCATTGCGGAGACTCGCATACGTGATGCGGTTCAACTCGATGGAAACGTTGGGGGTGAGCCGGTGTGCCTCCGCCGCAGCGGCGCGGGCCTCGTTCACACGGCCGGCGCCGACATAGGCTGCGGCGAGCAGCAAATGCGGGTCGACCACATCCGGCGTTTCTGTACGGGCGCGCTCCAGAACCTCAATTGCTCGGCGGTAATCCCCATGCAACAAGAACGCCAGTCCCGCGACTTCCCGGTCGCTCGACGAGAGGTTGGGGTTAAGCCGCAGTGCCGTCTCGATTGCGACGATCGCCTCGGAATAGCGGCCGTCGAAGGAATATACGAGGCCTTGCGCGATGTATGCCTCGGCATCGCTGGGGCCTAGTGCGACCGCCCGCCTAGCGGAAGCGAGGGCCTCGTCGTAGCGGCGATCGACGACCTGGAGAACGGCGAGCACGGCAAAGGGGAGCGAAGACTCCGGATTCAGTTCGAGCGCGCGGCCGGCCTTCTCATAGGCCCGTTTCCTTGCTACAGGGCCCGGTAGAACGTCGTCAAAGTCTTGGCGCCAAACGTAGACGGAGGTCCGCGCGTCCGCAGCGTACGCGTCAGCGAACGAAGGATCGAGCGTAGTCGCTTTCGCGTAGAGCGCTAACGCCTCGCGAAGGCGAAGCCGAGTGCCCCCCTTCGCCTCCTGCTCGCCACGTAGAAAGTAATCGTAAGCTTCGAGATTGGTGGTCGGGGGCGCTGCCAACCGCTCTTGCTCTGATGCCGTCGGCTGAATCTCAAGTTTCTCGGAAATGCTGCGGATGATCTCCTTCTGAACGGTGAAGACGCCCGACGCGTCGCGGTCGAACTGGTCGGACCACACCAGAGCCCCGGTCGTGGCCTCGATGAGCTCCGCACTGACGCGAATGCGGCCGCCTGCTCGCCGCACGCTACCTTCGACGATGTATCGGACGCCAAGATCGCGCGCCACATCCTGCAGCACGACCGGTCGGTCCTTGTAAATGGCCACGGAATTGCGGGCGATGACTGTGAGTCCGGACAGCTTCGCAAGGTCCTTGATGAGGTCATCGGTAATTCCGTCGGCGAAATATCCTTCCTCAGGGTCGCTGCTTACGTTTTCGAACGGCAAGACGGCCACGGAAAGTCGCTCGGGCGTCCGGAGGGTCTGCCAATATTGTAGAACCGCCACAGCGGCAATCAGCAGAGCTCCTCCCATGCCGAACACTAGAAGCCGTGCGCGCGATTTATACGCTGCGTCCACAATTTTCCCTGCTGTCGCAGGGTCGAGCAGAACCCGATAGACACGTACCGGATCGGCGATGTTCTTCACCGTCTGCTCGCCGAGATAAGCGTAGCCGACTGGCACCTTTGCTTTCACCTGATCGTAAGCTGTGCCCGAGATTAGGATTCCGCCTCGCTCAGCCAGCCCCTGAAGCCGGGCTGCGATGTTCACCCCGTCGCCGTGGCGGTCCTCGCCATCGATGATCACGTCACCAAGATTGATGCCAATGCGTACGTCGATACGGCGGTCATCGGGCAGCCCTGCATTCCGTTCCGCCATCCCACGTTGCAAAGTGACAGCGCACGCTACAGCATCGACGACGCTGGCAAACTCGGCTAGCAGACCGTCGCCCATCAGCTTGAAGATACGTCCGTGATGCTCGCCGATCTTAGGTTCGAATAACTCCGTTCGGTGCGCCCTAAGCCGCTCAAAAGTGCCCGCCTCGTCTAGTCCCATGAGGCGGCTGTAGCCGACTACGTCGGCGGCAAGAATAGCGGCGAGATGGCGCTGCGCACGTTCTTCGGCCATATAGGGCGATCGGCTTTGGAGAACGGAGAGGGCGAGATTGTATTGGCGCTTTGCTGGCAAGTCTATCGCACCGCAATTTCGGTATAGGTCACAGGCGGTATCCGCGACATACGCGTAGCACGGCATCGCGCCATTCATATGCAGCCTTCGCACCTACGGGTAGGTGGACTCACACTTGATTCTGCCGAACCGAGCGCAACCGGAAGACGATTTGCTTAGTATCGATGCTACGGCACGAGCGCGAAGGCGCGAACGGGAAAGGTGCCGAACTTCTTCACCTTCACCGGCACGGCGTGGAAGCGGAAGCTGTTGTCCGGCACCCGCTCGAGGTTGGTCATATGTTCGACGATGGGTATGTCGTGGCGCAGCAGCGTCGAATGCACCGGTCGCGTGCCGCCGGAGATGTCGTCGATATTCAAGGAATCGATGCCCACTAGGCGGGCACCCCGCTCCTTGAGCAGTTCCGCTGCCTCGGCAGTGAGAAAGGGGTGCCCCTCGAAGTAACGCTCGCTGCCCCAATGACGGGACCAGCCGGTGTGAACCAGCACGGCCTTGCCTTTGCACTCAATCTCCCGAAACCGGCCGGCATCGATGGCGCTGCCGGCCTCGGGCCGGGCGCGGACCACGACGGCTTCGAGATCGGCCAGCCATTCCAGCGGCAGCTCGGAAAGGTCCTTGCCGTCGGCATAACGGTGGAAGGGCGAATCGAGATAAGTGCCGGTATTCGCCACCATCTCGATCTTGCCGATATGGAACTCGGTGCCGCTCGCATAGATGCGGCGCGAATCCTCGCGCGAAAGGAAATCGCAGATAAGGGGTGCGGGCAGTCCCTTGTAGGTGATCATGCCATGCTCGACGGTGTGGCTGAGATCGATCAGGCGGGGCATGGGGCAAGCCTCATCTTGCGTTCCGCGGTGTGGTGACCACCAGATCATCGCGATGAATGATCTCGTCGCGGCCCCGATAGCCGATCAGGGCCTCGATGTCACGGCTCTTGTGACCGGCGATCCGGCGCGCATCGGCGGCCGAATAGGCGACGAGACCGCGCGCCAGATCCGCGCCTGAGCGGTTTCGCACGACGACGAGATCGCCGCGCTCGAATCGGCCGGAAACGGCGGTGACGCCGGCCGGGAGAAGGCTTCGTCCGCTGGCCAGCGCGGCTGCGGCGCCGTCGTCGACGGTCAGCTCGCCCATGGGTTTCAGGCTGCCGGCGATCCATGCCTTGCGCGCGGTGCGCGGCTCGGAGGCCGGCAGGAACCAGCTCGCCCGCGCGCCCTCGGCCAAGGCCTGCAACGAACCCGGCAGCTTGCCGTCGGCGATCGCCACCCGGCAACCGGCGCCCATCGCAATCCGCGCTGCCGCGAGCTTGGTCACCATGCCGCCGGAGGAATAGCCTGGCGGAGCCTCGCCAGCCATGGCTTCGATCGCGGGCGTAATCTGCGTCACCTCCGCAATATGCTGCGCCTTGGGATCGCGGCGCGGATCGTCGGAATAGAGCCCGTCGATATCGGACAGGAGCACGAGCGTATCGGCACTGACCATGGCGGCGACCCGTGCGGCCAGCCGGTCATTGTCGCCGAAGCGGATCTCGGAGGTGGCGACCGTGTCGTTCTCATTGATCACCGGCACGCACCCCAATCCGAGCAGGGTTGTCAGGGTGGAGCGCGCGTTCAGGTGCCGTCGCCGCTCCTCGGTATCCTCCAAGGTCAGCAGAATTTGCGCCACGGTGATTTCGTGGCGGGCCAGGGTTTCTTGATAGGCATGGGCGAGGCGGATCTGCCCGGTCGCGGCGGCGGCCTGTTTTTCCTCAAGTCTCAGATTTTTCTGCGTCAGAGCGAGATGGCGCCTGCCGACGGCGATCGCTCCGGAGGAGACGAGGATCACCTGCTTTCCCTCCGCGCGCATCAGGGCCACATCGTCCGCGAGCGCGTCGAGCCAATCCTTTCTGATGCGCCCGGTGGTCTCGTCGACCAGTAGGGACGAGCCGATCTTGACCACAAGCCGCTTGGCCCTGGCGAGCCAGTTGCCGCCGCGTTCACTCATGGGGCGGCATCGCGGGCGGCGCGCGCCTCCAGGACATGCCGTTTCAGCGCACGCAACACCTCCGTCACGCCCGCCCCCGTCGCGCCGGACAGGACCATCGCGGCACCGGGAGCGACGCTCTCAAGCGCTGCGATCTTGGCTGGAATCTCATCGGTTGGAATCGCATCGGATTTGTTGAGGCCGACGATTTCAGGCTTTTCCGTCAGCCCATGCCCATAGGCCTCGATCTCCGCGCTCACGGCGCGGTAGGAGGCGGCCACATCCGCCGCGGTTCCGTCGATCAAATGCAAGAGCACCGCGCAGCGCTCCATATGTCCCAGAAAACGGGTGCCAAGCCCGGCGCCCTCATGCGCACCTTCGATCAGCCCGGGAAGGTCGGCGACGACCATCTCCTCGCCGTCGATGCCGACCACGCCGAGCTGCGGGTTCAGCGTGGTGAAGGGATAGTCGGCGATCTTCGGGCGTGCTCGGCTGACCCGCGCGAGGAAGGTCGATTTGCCCGCGTTGGGCAGGCCGACCAAGGCGACGTCGGCGATCAGCTTCAGCCGAAGCCAGATCCAGCGCTCCTCGCCCGGCCAACCGGGGTCGGCCCGGCGCGGGGCACGATTGGTCGAACTCTTATAGTGGGCATTGCCAAAGCCGCCGTCGCCGCCTCGGGCGATGACGACGCGCTTCCCCGCCTCGAGCATGTCGGCGAGCAGCGTCTCTTTGTCCTCCGCCAGGATCTGGGTTCCGATCGGCACTTTGATGAGGAGATCCGCGCCGGCCGCTCCGGTGCGGTTCTGTCCCATCCCCTGGCCGCCGCGGGGCGCCTTGAAATGTTGCTGGTAACGGAAATCGATGAGAGTGTTGAGGTTTGCGACCGCCTCCAGGGCGACGCTGCCGCCCCGTCCGCCATCGCCGCCGTCGGGGCCGCCAAACTCGATGAACTTCTCGCGCCGGAAAGCGACGACGCCTTGACCGCCGTCGCCCGCCTTCACATGGATCTTGGCTTCATCGAGAAACTTCATGGGGCCGAAGCCTGACGAAAAGGGGAGGCCGCCGGGCCCCCCCTTCGAAGCCTTAGGGCGATCGAAAACCGCCTAGTCGCCGGGAGCCGCCTCGAGCGCCGGCCGCACAGAGATATAGGTGCGTCCGCCGGTCGAGCGCTTGAACGCGACCGAGCCGTCCACCGTCGCGAACAGGGTGTGATCGCGGCCGATGCCCACATTGGCGCCCGGATGAAACTTGGTGCCGCGCTGGCGCACGAGGATGTTGCCGGCGAGCACATATTCGCCGCCGAACTTCTTGATGCCGAGCCGCCTGCCGGCGCTGTCGCGTCCGTTGCGGGAGGAGCCGCCTGCTTTCTTATGAGCCATGCTCGCCTATTCCTTCTTCTTCCGTGCCGGCTTCTTGGCCGGGGACTTCTTCGCCGCCGGCTTGGCCTTCTCGCCGGAGCTCTTCGCCTTAGCAGCCGGTTTGGCGGGAGCCTTCTTGGCCGGCTTCGCCTTGCCGGTCGCCGGCTTTGCCTTGGCGGTGGTTTTCGCCGGCGTCTTCTTGGTCTCGCGCCCCCTCTCAGCCGCTTCCGGCTCGGGCGAGGGCTGGCGTCCGTCGGTCAGGATTTCGCGAATGCGAATGACCGTCAGATCCTGGCGATGACCCTTCTTGCGCCGGTAATTGTGCCGACGCTTCTTCTTGAAGACGATCACGGTTGGCGCATGCGTCTGCTCCAATACCGTGGCGGTGACCATGGCGCCCGAGACGATCGGAGTACCGACCTTCAGTCCCGAGCCGGCATCCACGGCCAGCACCTGGTCGAAGGCGATGCGCCCGCCGGTCTCGGCCTCAAGCCGCTCCACCTTCAGCACCTCGTCGGGGGCGACGCGATACTGCTTGCCGCCGGTCCTGATCACTGCATACATGAGCCTAACGCGCCGATCTCAAGCCATTTGCGAAAGTTCCGGCCTGTCGCACTCCGCAACTCCCAATCGGCCCAATGGGTGCGGGGAAGGGTCTGGCGGTGAGCGCGCCGGGCGGAAGGAGGCGGCACTATAGCCAGGAGCGTTCGGCTGTCAACATGGTGCGCTAGCTTAGGGTGCGCTGGATGCGCCCCCGAGCCTTTTGGCCCCCGCAAAGAAACCCCGGGCCGCCCGGCCTTGCGCTCTGTGCACGCCATGAGTTAAGAGACGCGCCTCGTTTGGCCGGCGGCAATCTGTGGGACGAGACTGCGCCGCGGGGAGCCGCTCAAAACGACGGCTCAGCCGGAAAGGCGAAGCGGAGGGGTGCCGGAGTGGTCGAACGGGGCGGTCTCGAAAACCGTTGTACGGGCAACCGTACCGTGGGTTCGAATCCCACCCCCTCCGCCAGATATCATATTGATTCTGCTCGCTAATTCTGATCTTGCTGCCCGGGTTAGACTTCGCCCGATATCTCCGGGGGTTAGGACGGCGGCGGATCCAGAAGGCGGGCGTAGAGACCTTGTTCGTCGCAGTTGCTCAAGGCCGGCCGCGCAAAAGTCTCCTATCGGCTTTAGCGTGGTACCGCTGCGAGCAAGAGCGATTGCGCAGAGCGCTCGTTCAGGGATCGGCGGTACGGCGGAGAACCTTGTCCGGTTGCTGGATCGGTCGAGACCCAGCCGACGCAGGCGGATGGGAGCTTGCCGCCGCGGATCAGCGTGTTGGCCGTCAGCTCCAGCCGTTGACGTGAAGGATGGTCCTCGTGATCTCCGGTGCGAGGAAACTCAGCCGGAACACGCGCGCCTGCTCGGCCAGCCGCATCGCTTCAATGACCTTGTCATGAGCGGCAAGGGCGCGACCATTACCGAGCTAAAATATGGGCACTGGCAGATGATTGTTTGCGTGCCTTACTCAAAGGTCCCACGCTCAATTCAGAAGCCGCAAGCGATGCTGTCAGTCACGACCTCAAGCCGTCGGCACCGTCCCGCCGTCGATGATGTATTCGGTGCCTGTAATGGAGGCGGCGCGCGGCGAAGCCAGAAAGGCGATAAGATCGGCCACTTCTTTGGGTTTGGCTGGACGACCGAGTGGTATTCCGCCGAGTCCGTTCATGATTATCTGCTTCCCACCTTCATAATCCGCGCCAGCCTGCTCTGCTAGCCGCGTTACCAACTGGACTGCTGCCTCGGTCTCGACCCAGCCCGGTGAGACGCGGACGACGCGCACGCCTTTGGGGCTCACCTCCTTGGACAAGGCCTTGCTGTAGTTTGAGAGCGCCGCTTTCGCCGCCGCGTAGGCCATGGTGGCTTCCGGCAATGGCATAAGATCCTGAATCGAGGTGACATGGATGACGACGCCGGAGCCCTGTTCGATCATCCCTGGCAGCAGCGCGCGATCGAGGCGCACGGCAGCGAAGAGGTTCTGGTCGAGCGCTTCGTGCCATTCGTTATCGTCGAGAGCGGCGAAGCCGCCCGCTGGGGCGGCGGAGCCACCGACGACATGAGCGACGATGTCTACGCCGCCAAGCCGGTCGCGGACTGCGTCCGCGACGGCGGCGCATCCTTCCACCGTCGCTACGTCGGCAACGACGAAGTGCTCGGCGTACGAAAGACTCTCGGGCCGCGACCTAGCCGTGGTCAGAACTGTAGCGCCGGCCTCGCGCAGCGCCGCGACGACGGCCTGACCGACGCCCTTGGTGCCGCCCGTCACAAGCGCGCGCATGCCCTCAAGTCCGAGATAACCACTCAAGACTTTATCTCCAGCGCTGCGATCTTGCCGCCTTCGAGCGTGAACACGAAATCGAGCGTAATCGGGCTGCCGGGAAAGTTTCCGGTGAGCTTCGTGCTGACGATGGTCTTGCCGCCGCGCGCGGATGCGCCGACTGGCTCAAGCGTGTGCTGGTACTTCGTTGCGGTCTCTAACCGCCATGCCTTGATGGCCTTAAGGCCCTTCAACGTCTGGCCTTCATCCTGCACCGTGGCGTCCAGCGCGAAGCACTCTGCAAGCGGGCCAGTGTCGTGCGTGTTTTCGGATGACATGAAGATTTCGATTGGTTTGGGCAGCAGCAATGGCATGGCGATTTCCTTTCTGTTATCGGCTCCGTTCTCCATTGTCGGGATTGTCCGTAATCAATGATGGCGATATACTTACCGAATGGCAAGAACACACAAAAAAGTAAGGTACTCACCCAAGAGTAAGGGAAAGAAATACACGCCCTTCACAGCCGCGCAGGACGTGGAGCAGGCATTCAAAGTCCTGGAAGGACGATGGAAGCTCCTCATCCTGTTCCATCTCTTCGGCGGGAAGGTCCTGCGCTTCTCGGAGTTGGAGCGGGCGATTCCGGCGATATCCCAGAAAATGTTGATACAGCAGCTTCGCCAGATGGAAAACGACGGCATGGTACAGCGGATCGTCCACCATCAGGTGCCGCCCAAGGTGGAGTATGGTCTCACGGACTGGGGTCAGGCCCTATGCCCGGCGCTCGACGCCTTGCTGAAATGGGCAGCGCTGCGCGAGGAAATGGCCGAAGGGCCCGAGGTCGTAAGCAGTGCGTAAAAGTTCTGCATTTTCTCGGCCCCGTCTCGAATGGAACGGAAGGAAAATGTGATGTACATTCCAGCGATGGTGGGCGCACCGGGACTCGAACCTGGGTCCCGCTGATTGAGAGACGGCGCACCTCACCCCCGAGCAGCCGCTCGAGCGTGCACGCACATGGTCCCGACATGCGGTGTCGCCAGGAACTCGTGGCCGGGATGTAGTTCGGCAAAGCACCTCAGCCCGCTGCCGGAAGGGTTGGTATTCAGAGAGGCGGGTTGTTGTCCTGCCCCCTCTGCCAGCTAACATATTGAGTCCCCCTCGCCATTTCTGATCTGCCGCCGGATTTGAACTTCGCCCGAATTTTCCGGGAGTTAGGGCGGCGGCGGATTCAGAAGGCTGGGCCTAGAGATCTCATTTGCCGCAGTTGCCATGGCAGGCCGCGCAAAAGTGTCCTATCGGCTTTCGCGTGGTACCGCTGCAAGCAAGAGATTGCGCAGAGCGCTCGTTCAGGGACTGGCGGTCAGCGGAAAAACCTAGTCCGCCAATTGCGGGATCAGTCTGGGACGCTGGACTGACCAGGCGGATGGGAGCTTGCCACCGCGGATGAGCGTGTTGGCTGTCAGCTCCAGCGGTTGGCGTCCCTGAAGGATGGTCCTCGTGATCTCCGGTGCGAGGAAACTCAGCCGGAACACGCGCGTGAAGTAGGATGGGCTTACGCCGACCATGGTGGCCAACTCGGTGATGGTCGCGCCCTTGCCGCTCATGACCAGGTCATTGAAGCGACGCGCCTGGCCGAGTAGGCGCATCAAGCTGCGGTCGGGCTGCCGGCGTGCGGCTCCAGCTTCGGGCTGGATCAGGAGCTTCATCTCCTTGCCGACGCGCTTTACGGTCGAAGGGACGGACAGGAGCTGAGTGGGCGCGGAGCTTGAAACGGATGCCGCGAGCCGTTTGCAGTCCAGTTCCGAGTTCACGATGTCGGTCAACATCGTTAGTCGGAAGGTGATGTCTACCGTCTCTGGGCGCAGATCGATGCGCACGAGCAGGATCTGCAAGATCGCGCGTCTTTCGGTTGGCCCCAGCCTTGGCCATTCTCTGGCGAGATTGGCGGCTCGCTCGATTAAGCTCTTGCGCATCTGGAGCGATTTTGGGCCGGCGGCAGCCGCATCGAACACGGCCGCTTCGCTCCGCAGCAGAGCGCAGACCTGACCCTCCACGATGGTCTCAAGGTCCGCCGCCGGAACCCGACAGGCCGTGGCTGATGCCTTTGGCCGGCCCCGTTTGATCAAAGAGTGGCTGACGTAGTAGCGGTAGCGCGCACCTTTCTTGTTGGCATGCGTCGGCGACATCCGCTCGCCGGCGTCGTCATAGACCAGTCCGGCCAATAGGCTTGGTGCTGCGGCGCTCGATTGCGTGACGCGCTCGACCCGGTTCTCGTCCAAGGCGGCCTGCACCCCCTCCCAGAGCACTTGGTCGATGATCCCCTCATGCAGGCCGGGATAGGCCTTGTCCTTGTGGCTGATCTCACCGCGGTAGATCCGGTTCTGCAGCATCCGGTAGAGCGCGCCACGGGCCAGCGGCGTGCCGCCTGATGCACGACCGAACCGATCGCGTCGGACCTTGCTGACCACGCCCTCTTGATCGAGTTCCTCCTTGAGGGCGCGGACCGAGTTCAGGGCCGCGTAGCGGCGGAAGATGCGGCGAACGGTGTCCGCCTCGCCCTGGTTGACGACGAGGCGGCGATCCCGGACGTCGTAGCCGAGCGGGGGAAGGCCGCCCATCCACATCCCCTTCTGCTTCGAGGCCGCGATCTTGTCGCGGATGCGCTCGCCCGTGACCTCGCGCTCAAACTGGGCGAAGGAGAGCAGCATGTTGAGCATCAGGCGCCCCATCGAGGTGGTCGTGTTGAACGCTTGCGTGACCGAAACGAAAGTCACCCCCTTGGCGTCGAAGGCCTCGACGATCTTGGCGAAATCGCTCAAGGACCGCGTCAGGCGATCGACCTTGTAGACGACAACGGTCTCGACGCGCCCGGCCTGAATGTCGGCGAGCAGTCGTTGGAGCGCTGGCCGCTCCATGGTGGCGCCGGAGAGGCCGCCGTCATCGTACAGATCGGAGAGGAGGGTCCAACCCGCGCTCTTCTGGCTGCGGATATAGGCTTCGCAGGCTTCCCGTTGCGCGTCGAGCGAGTTGAAATCCTGCTCCAGCCCCTCCTCGGAGGACTTGCGGGTGTAGATGGCGCATCGCCGGGTCGCTGCTCCGTTGCTGCCCGCGCCGGATCTAGCCATGCTCCGGCCCGCCGACCCCGAAGAATCGCGGTCCCGACCACCGTGTGCCGGTCATCTCGCGGGCGATCAGGGACAGCGATCCCCAGGTCTTGCCCCGCCACACGAACCCCTCCTCCGTGACCAATACCTCGTGTGTCTCGCCGCCCCAGGCCCGGACCAGCCGTGCGCCCGGTTTGAGGTTCACCTTGCGCGCCTTGGCGAGATCCGACTTGCTCTGCAGGGTCCGTGCCAGCTCGGCCAGCTGGCGCTTGGTGACGGCGCTCAACCCGCCCAGCGCGCGCTCCTGCAGTTTCCAGGCTACCCCGAGTTCCAGCAGGTCTCGGCTCAGCTTCCTCGGTGGATGGCTCCGGTAGAGCCGCCGCCATTCCGCTCGCAGGTCAGCGGCGCTCGTCCGCGTGAGGGCCGCCAGCTCGGTGGCCGGAGCTTCGGTGTCGGTGCGCTTCCGCGTCTCGACCGTCGGGGCGGCGGTGTTCGCAATGTGAGGATTCGACACGGGCTCACCCCTTCGCCTTGTCGAGTCTGTAGGCCTTGCGGTCGGCTTGCACATCGAGCCGCATGGCAACTCCGCGCGACCGGAGCCGGCTTAGCGCGCCCAGCACGGAGTGCCTTTGCCAGCCGGTGGCCTCGACCAACTCGTCTGCGGTCGCACCGGCCCTTGCCGACAGGCGCTCGACGATCAGTCTCAACTTGCCGCCGGGGCGGGGCATCGGTTGGACGGGCGCCGGTTCGCTCGCCGCAGCGCGCGCGGAACGGCGGGAGGATTTCAATCGGGTCTTTGGTGATCTGGCCATCAGGTGGTGCTCCCTATCGGCTGCGCACAATGCGCGGCCTTGCACCACCTAAAGCCCGGCAATCAGGCCAGGGCAGAGCAGCGCACGATGCTCCCGCATGCGCCGTCTCGCCACCAGTACCGCTCGAATGCGCGGAGAAGTCCAGTCGAAAGAGGCGCTGATGGCCAGGGTCTCTGATCTTATGCTGCTGAAATTACTGCCTGATTTTCGAGCCTTGCCCAGAGCGTACCGAGAGTTCGAATCCCGTCCGCTCCGCCAACAAGTCCCTGATTTGCGGGGATCTCCGGTCAGATTCAAAGTGTTGGAGCAGTTCGCGGCAGTGTGCGGGCATTCGACGGGGCGTGTACCCCTAAACCGAACCGGAGACGTCTGAACATCGGTGAATTAGGCGCCGTTGACGCGTATTCTCTCTGCGCCCGGGTGCGACGGTTCGGTTCGCGGCGGAAGAATTCAGCCGTAGAAAACCCACCGAAGCCTTCTGTTCGGCCCAGTTGAGCGGCATATCGGCACGCCTGGTCAGGGTCTCGGCGGTGAGGTCGACCGGCTGGGTTCCGGCGAGGACTGCCTCGACGATCTCGGCCGCCAGAAAGGCCAGCGGCATCAAGCGGCTCACGTAACGTTTGCTGCACCCGTCGGCTTTCGCGATGTCTGCGAATGACCGGCTGCGGCCACTGACGAGATCGTCGAACCACCTCCGGGCGCGGACCACAGCCTTGATTAGCGCCGAGTCCGGCCTGGATGCCCTGCCATGGCCTGTGCCCTCAAGGACGAGACGCATCTCCACGCCCCGGCGCTTTATGCTTGCCGGGAGCGAGGTCGGCAGCTCGTCGTCGGGCTGCGCGCGGAGGCAATGACAATCGGCTCCGCGCGCTCACGCAACCGAAGCACAGAGTCTGCGTTTCTGTTTGTTCCCCGTGGCGCAGTTTGAAGGGCGGCGCGCCACGGCGAGGCCCGCCGGAGGAAGCGTCATGGGCGTCCGACCGGTAAGGATCCTGCTCCAGACGACGATCCCGACGACCGGGGACAATTGGTCGATCAGCCGGTTCAGCCGGCTTGGGGCGCTCCTTCGCGCGCAGCACGATGAGATGGGCCGCCCGCTCTACCAAGTCATCCTCCGAGACCGCGCCCCGCCGGGGCGCGCCGACCCAGTGCTTTCGACGATCGACGAAGACGGTTTCGACCAGCTGTGGCTGTTCGCCGTCGACACGGGCGACGGCCTTACCGCGGAGGATTGCGAGGCGATCTCCCGCTTCCGGGCGCGAGGCGGCGGGCTGCTGGTGACCCGTGATCACATGGACCTCGGATCCTCCGTCTGCACGCTCGTGGAGATCGGGAAAGCGCACTATTTCCACACGATCAACCCGGACCCGGACCCGGCGAAGCGCCAGCTCGACGACCCCTTTGCGACCTACATTTCGTGGCCGAACTTCCACTCCGGAGCAAACGGCGATTTCCAAGAGATCGAGGTCGTCGGCCCGCTCCACCCTGTGCTTGCGGACGAGCGCTCCCCGACCGGGTCGATCAGGCTGCTGCCGGCTCATCCCCATGAGGGCGGGATCGGCGCGCCCGAGGGCGCAGGCGCGCGCGTGATCGCACGAGGGAAAAGCAAGGTCACCGGGACCCGCTTCAACATCGCCGTGGCCTTCGAGCCGGGCGAGCATGGCGGCCCCGGCCTCGCCCAGAGCACCTTCCATCACTTCGCCGACTACAACTGGGACACGCGCTCCGGCTGCCCGAGCTTCGTGAGCGAAGCACCGGGCGACGGCATGCAACGTGTACCTGGGGCGCTGGCCGACACGCAGCGCTATGCCCTCAATGTTGCGGCTTGGCTCTCGAGCCGTCGCTGACAATGCTCAATGACACACATGGCTCGACATTGAGTGCTCGCTCCAAAGGAGTCAAACAATGACCACCATAACCACGCACGACGGCCGGCGCGACGCCCTCGCAGCCGATCATCTTGAACTGGTGGCGCCAAGGGATGATGGGCGGGGCGAAGGCGCACTACGATGGCATCAAGGCTTTCTCGGAGACGGATTTCACCGAGGATCTGAAGGTCATTACCGTTCCGACGCTCGTCATGCACGGCGACGACGACCCGATCGTGCCGATCGCCGATTCCGCGCCCCTCTCGGCCAAGCTGCTCAAGAACAGCACGCTGAAGATCTATGAGAAGTTCCCGCACGGCATGTACACGACGCACGCTGAGGTCGTGCAGGCGCGAAGACGATCTCTATTCCACCTGGAAAGGCAAACCTATCTCAAAGTGCAGGTCTATCTGCTTCTTAGGTAGCAGAACCTAGCAGGCTGCACGGGTATCGGGGGCTCGGTACGCGCGCGATCATGGTCTCGCCACTAGCGGAGCAACAGAAGATACGGCCGTGGTAAGGCGGTCAGCAGGAGGCAAACATGAGCTTGGACACCACCTCACACCTCGATAGACCGGGGCCCGACGAGTTGGTTCGGTCGGGCTACGCGCTGCAGGTCGGCGAGATCAACGCGCTGGTGGTCAGCGATGGGACGATGTCGATACCAGCCTCGGTGTTGGCCGTCAACGCCGCCCCGGCCGACCTCGGGGCCTGGCTGGACGGCATGTTCCTGCCGCCGAGGTTCGGGTGGCCGCTAAACGTGGGCGTGGTGCGTAGCGGCGGCCGGACCATACTCATCGACGCTGGGCTAGGGGCGGAGTACCCGGACTTCCCAGGGGCGGGGCAGTTGACCCGGCGACTGGAGGCCGCCGGCATCGGTCTCGAATCCCTGACCGACGTGGTGCTCACCCACATGCACATGGACCACATTGGCGGGCTGCTCGGCGACGGGGTGAGGGGTCGGCTGCGTCCGGACCTGCGGATCCATGTGGCGGCCATCGAGGCCGAGTTCTGGGCGGGGGGAGCCGATTTGTCCCGCGCCACCATGCCGCCGGGGGTGCCGGGCGCGCTTCGGTCGGTCGCCAAGCGGTTCTTGGATGAGTACCACACCCGGCTGCAGCCCTTCGAGAAGGAATACGAGGTGGCGCCGGGGGTGCTCGTCCGTCGCACCGGCGGCCACACCCCCGGGCACAGCGTGGTCCGCCTGGAGTCTGGCGGCGACCGGCTGATGTTCGGCGGCGACTCCGTGTTCCCGCCCGGGTTCGACTGCCCCCACTGGCACAACGGCTTCGACACCGAGCCCGAGGAGACGGTCCGCGTCCGGGTCGGTCTTTTGCGGGAGCTGGCGGCGACCGGCCAGCCGCTGGTGCCCACTCACGTGTCGTTCCCGGCCGCCGGCCGGGTGGCGGTGACCCGCGACGTCTTTCGTTGGGTACCGGCTTATTGGGCCCACTGACCGCTTGTGGGGTTAGGGCCGAACTAGAGGACCGCATGCGTTTGAACAACTGGTCGATCGCTGCCTCGTACGACACCGCCCGTATCTTCGCCGGCTTAGGCTTCGGCTCCTCCACCGCGAGCAGGTCGATCATCTCGCTGGCCTTTCATGGTTCCACCAGAAATCGATAAAGCGATTCAGACCGGCAGCCCGCTGCCATCCGATCTCTCAGCCGACGAACGACGCGCGTGCGAGCGGCTGAACTCCTTATACAAGCACGGCCTGGGCTACGCCCAGGAGATGTCGACCCGGCCGCAGACGATGTACGCGATTGCGGATTCACCTGTCGGCCTGGCTGCCTGGATGCTCGACCACGACGCACCCGCGGCCGTGCGAGCGTTAGAGGTCTTCATGGTCGCGGGCACCGCAGGAAGATCGCCATGTCCGCCTGAAGTGGCACGATTGAGAGGAAATGATCCTGAGGCCACACTCACGGCTTCACTGAGAAGGCAAGCACGTATCTTCCATGGCATCGCGGCAGCGGAAACCGCTGCGAGCGTTCCAGAGCCCGCAAGGTGAAACGCATGGACAAACCTCGCATCTTTCTTGGCTCGTCAGGAAAGCAGGAGAAATTGCTGCAGGCGCTGACACGAGGTCTCGAAGAGGTCGCGCATGTAGAGCCCTGGACGACATCGTTTAATCCTGGGACAACCACCCTGGAGCGCCTCGTCGAGCTTGCGCATCAAGTGCACTTCGCCGCGTTCGCGTTCGCCAGGGACGACTGGACGACGATCAGCCCGCCCGCCACCCCTTCCGCGGAGTCGGGTCAAGCTTCTCCGCGAGACAATGTTGTCTTCGAAGCCGGTCTTTTCGGCGGTGTCCTTGGAATGCGCCGAACCTTCATCCTTCATGCCAGCGGCTCGAAGCTTCCAAGCGACCTCCTCGGGCTCACGTCCATACGATACGGCGAAGCGACCGTGGCGGAGATGAGAATTGTCAATCAGAAGCTTCGCAAGGCGATCGAGCATGAGGGGCGCCGCGCCCAGATCGAGGGCTCTTGGTGGCAGTTCTCGCTAACGGAACGTAGCCAGCGGGAGCCTTCCGCCGTGAGCCTCCTCCGGATCTCGCGAGACCGCGACGGCGCGCTAGAGCTGCGTGGCCGCTCATGGCAGCAAGACGGCAGGCTGTCGGCGAGATACTGGAGCGAAGCGGCGCGGGAGAAGAAGGACCCTTCGGGCATCTTTTACTATTGGAAGGGGGAACGGCCCCTTGACCCCAACGCGCCGCAGTTGGACGGGACGGGAGAGATTCGACTGGAATCCGCTGATCGCGCGGCTGGGTACTTTACGACTCGCGGGCCGAAACTCAACGCACGGACGGCCGGTGTATACTTGCGCGCCGAGCCCGGGGACGGGAGAACGCTTGACGAACAGGATAATGAGCAACGCGCGAAGTTGATCGCAGATCGACTGAGCCAATGGAAGTCGATCACCAGCACCTGAGATCAGCGTAACGGGCTGATGAGGTCCTGACTTCGATACGCAGGAGCGCACGCGCCCCGTGCTCAGCGCCGCCTGGTACAGGGAAGCTGTTGCGCGCAATGCGGTCGAGTTCATCCAGCATGAAGTTTGTGCCATTTGGCTTCTGGTAATGGCGGCAGCGGATCAACCGATTGGAATAGCTTTACCTGCGAGCCACCGGCTTTTCTTTGAGGGTGAACAAGACCGGACCGAGCAAGCCGGCGACGCCCCAATGGAGATTGCAATGGCGGACACACCCGAACCGACCACCAAGCCCGCAGAGTCGTTTGACGTTGTGTTGAAGTTGCTCACCACCCTTAAGGAAGCAATCGACGTAATCGACCCTGTCGTTTTGGACGAGATCAAATTTCTAGAGGTCGCACACGCCGGAGGAGTGGTTGTCATGCTAACGGTGATGGCGGCACTGCTGGGCGATCACGACTCCATTCTTCCAGCGGTGCCCTGTTTGCTGATTTTCTTAATCGGCTTTGGCGCGATTGCGTTTGCCCTATGGCGTCGATCATCAGCGGGACTGGCCGCTTTAGAAAAGCTTCGCAAGGCAGTACTGGAATCAACCTTGAATATCAAATCGGCCGGAATGACCAGGCAAGAAGTGCCCATGGTGCTAAAGCCGATCATGCAGCTTGTCGAGCAGCCCTCCAGTTTCAATATCCCTACAGTCAAAAAAGCAGTCAACTTGGCTAGGGGTGTCCCTGCTGATAATCAGATTCGAGCGTATCTGTAATGTAGTCCGTCGAGCATCGGCTGCGCAATGATGCGGCCCTTGCGCTCGATCGGCCGCGTGATCGGTGCGTCCTTGTCCAAGGCAAGATGCGTTCGCGCCGCGTTGTAGTAGGTCGCATAGTTTTTCATGATCCGGTGGAGGTGCGAGCCACCGAGTACGATGGTGTGGTCGAGGCATTCGCGCCGGATCGAGCCGATCAGCCGCTCCACGTGTCCGTTCTGCCACGGCGATCGGGGCGTGATGGGTCGATCGCGGATGCCCAACCCGCGAAGACGCCGCCTCACGACCGCGCCGTAGATCGCATCGCGATCTCGCACCAAGTATGAGGGCGCTTCATCCCAGGGGAAGGCCTCGAGAATCTGCCGCGCCATCCATTCGGCGGTGGGATGGGCCGTTACGGCATAGTGGACGAGCTTTCGCCGGCCATGGCCCAGAACGACCAGGCAATAGAGCAGCCGGAAGTCGACCGTCGGCACGATCAACAGATCAGTCGCAGCAATGCCGTCGGCATGATTGCGAAGGAAGGTCGCCCAACTCTGCGACGGCGGCCGCCGATGCTTCACCATGTACTTCGCCACAGTGGACTGGGCGACGCCGATGCCCAGCTTGAGCAGCTCGCCGTGAATCCGCGGCGCACCCCATAGCCGGTTCGCCAGGCTCATCTGCCGGATCAGCGCACGGACCTCTTGCGGAACTTCGGGGCGCCCCACCCTCGATCGCGACTTCCAGCGCCAATAGCCTCGGAACCCGACCCTGTGCCAGCGCAGGACGGTTTCGGGCCGCACGATGGTCATCGCCTCCAGCACCCCTGGCCACAGCTGGTACAGCCAGACGAACAGGAGCCGATCCGCGATGCGAAGGCGCACCCGTCTGGGCGTCGTGCGGCGCAGGACAGTAAGCTGATGCCGAAGGGCTAGGTTCTCGAGGCACAGGCTGGCCCGAGGCTTGAGCGATGCCAGCAGCATGCCCAACAGGGCTTTCACGATCCCGGCCATCGGCCGAGATCGTTACATGGTCGGCACGCCGCTCACGAATAGATTCTCAGACCGAGTTTTTGGTAGGCACAGCCCCTGTGACGGCTCCCATGACCGTCCTAGCGCTGAGCCACTCGACCACGCGGGCCGTCTAAGCACGAGCAACATGCGTGCTGCGGGGCAGGCAGCCAAGTGGGGCGCTGACGGGGAGAGCGGCTTGGGTTACGCTCTGGAACCCCAAGCCGTGCGTTTCAGCACACCTGACCAGGGAGAGCTGCGATGTACGCAACCATCCGAAAATA
>DASPGI010000030.1:0-2308 GCA_035620695.1 Alphaproteobacteria bacterium | reverse complement strand
GCGGCGAGCGGGATGCCGCCGCCGAGCGTCTTGGACACGGCCAGCAGGTCCGGCACCACCCCGTCCTGCTCGAAGGCGAAGTTGGCGCCGACCCGGCCGAACGCGGTCTGCGCCTCGTCCAGGATCAGGAGCATGCCGCGCGCCTGGCACAGCTCCTTCAGACGCGGGAAGTAGCCGGGCGGCGGCACGATCACGCCCCCGGTGCTGAGGATCGGCTCGGCGATCGCGGCGGCCGGCTGGCCGGCCCTCTGGCTGTCCACGAGCTCGAAGCCGACCTCTAGGCAGGACAGATCGCAGGCGCCGTCGCAGTGGCGGATCGGGCAACGGTACGCATTGGGCGCCGGGATCGCCATGCTGCCCGGGAGCGCCGGGCCGTAGCCGCGGCGTCCGACCGTGTAGGTCGCGGCGCCGGCGCCGCCGGTCAGGCCGTGGAACGACGCCGTGAGCGCGACCACCTCGTGGCCGCCGGTCGCGAGCTTGGCCATGCGCAGCGCGGCCTCGTTCGCCTCGCTGCCGGTGTTGAGCAGGATGACCTTCTGCAGCTGCGGCGGCAGGAGCGCGGCGAGCTCGCGGCACAGCTCGACCACCTCGGGCGCCAAGACCCAGCTGAACAGGTGGAGCGCGCGCTCGCAGCTGCGCGCGATCGCGGCGACCACGTCCGGATGGTTGTGGCCAAGCGTCGCGCACATCTGGCCTGAAGTGAAGTCGAGGATGCGCCGGCCACTGTCGTCGTAGATGTACGACCCTTCCGCGCGCTCGATGAAGAACGGCGGAAAGTCGCCGACGTAGCGGATCATGTGGCGCAGGGCGGCGTCCTGCAGTTGCCGCCGGCGCTCCTGCCAGTCGATCGCCGGCGCGTGCGATGCGTCGTTCATGGCCGTTGTTCCCCTCCCGCGAGTGCGCTCAGGCTAGGCGTGCGGGCGAGCGGACGTCAACGCGGCGCCCCCCTGGCCACATCAAGGGGAAGGGCAGGATGAGGATCGAGGAGGTGCGCGCTCACGGGCTCGAGGCCAAGCTCCGGCCTCGGCATCGGGATCGACCGCCAGGCGCTCGCCCGCTTCAAGGTCAACTGAGGCGCTTGGCGTCCGTACAAAGCGCTACGGCGTCAGGCTGAATCTGGGCACGCAAAAATTAAGGGCGAAAGATCCAATATCGCTTGCCCTGATAAAAGGCCGGTCGCAACCCGAACCGCTCCATGGGCGAAGCCTGCGTCTTCAGGATAGCAAAAATGTCAGAGAGTACGGATCGGTTGTCACCATAGTACGAATGCCCAACAAGGCTGGTGTCAACCGCTGAGGCTTCAATAGTGTCAATGCCATCAACGATGACCAGGCCCTCACTAGCGTCACCAGCCCGCGGCAGACCGTGGAATTGCCTCGCTATCTGCAAAGCTTTATCCCTTTGTGAGGCGTAAAGCGTAACTCTGTTGGCGGCAACGACTACTTGCTCGGCAATGGTTCGGAATATGTCTGCATCGATGTCGGGTGCGGTTAGAAGAACCTGATTGAATACCGCCGCATCACCAGCATCGGGATCTCCCACCATTGCAGCAAGAGCTGAGACCAGTGGCTTATTACCCATACTATGCGCAATCAGATGGATTTTTTGGGCGCCAGAACGTTCTCTCAAATCTGAGAGGAATTGCTGTAAATGAGGTACGGTCCATTCGGCATTGTTCAGGTCCGTTGGATAGTCATCAAGCTCTCCCCGAGAAGGCCAACTATACAGAATTGGTGCGCCTTGAAAGTTTAAGTCGTACGCGATTTGGCCAGTTCGCCGTGCAGCATCCTCGAAGCTGACGTTGTAGCCATGTATGAAGACAAATGCATCATCCTGCGGCGAAGCTGCAACTCGGCTCCGCAGCTCGCGGTAGAATTTCTGCTCAGGCAAGACCTCAAGCGAAAAAAACACTACATGCTTCGATGGATCCTCGCGAAATTCGAAACGCCAGAAACTAGGAGCTTCCAAATGGCCCAGACGATGGTCGAGCGGTATAGTAACTTCCACTCGGCCATACGAAAGAGGACCGCGCATGCTGCCGTACCACTCTTGTGGAGTGGCGGAGTAAGTCACTCTACGGTCAGTCGTGTAAAAAACCGGAACGATAACGGGTTCAGGGCCGGCCGCGGGCAATGGGAACGCGGCATTGAGCAGGCCGGCGCCGCACGGCCGCGGGCAGTGGGTGGAGTTGCGCGGGATCGCGTTGGCCTTGATCTGCGCCTCGATCTCCGCGGGGGTCAGGGCGGGCTCGACCGCCAGCATCAACGCCGCGACGCCCGCGGCGTGCGGCGCCGCCATCGAGGTGCCG
>DASPGI010000029.1:0-7205 GCA_035620695.1 Alphaproteobacteria bacterium | reverse complement strand
CGACACGGGCGCCGCTCTGCTCCTCGCGACGTAGGCTTAACGACCGGCCCCGCGGCGTGGGTTTGCTGCCGCGCTTCGTGTGCTCGATCTCCTTATTCGCTTGCTGGACCATCCTACCCTCAGCGTCACCGATTGAACGCCGCGCTGTTCGGCGCCGGCATGGTCCCCTTGGAAGCGCGGCGCGATTCGCCAACAACACGTACTTGCATCAGACACCTAGATAAGGCAACACTCTCGATGCTAATTAACCGTCCAATTAGGGCATCGGGGCCTGATATGCAATATCCAGCCGACAAGCGCGCCGAGGCCAACCGGCTGGCTTTCGAGCGGCTGACCGACTCCAACCCAGTTTTGGTCGATTTGCGGCCCGCCGGCGATGTCGTTCCCGGTTTCACCCAACACACAATCCTGACCTCGGGTCCGCCTACGCCATGGCCCGACTACAGCGGCGGCCAGCGCGAGGGCATTATCGGCGGCGCCCTGTTCGAGGGCTTGGCCAAGGACAGGGACGAGGCCATAGCCAAGCTCGACGCGGGCGAGATCCGGGTCGGGGCATGCCACGACCTCCGCTGCGTTGGCTCACTGGCGGGCATCTACACTGCCTCCATGCCGGTCTTCGTGGTGGAGAACCGGAGCCTCGGCAATATCGCCTATTGCAACGTGTACGAAGGAAGCAATCCGCGTCGCCTGAACTATGGCGTCTACGATGACGGGGTACGGGAACGCCTCTTGCTCGTGCAGAACGAGATCATCCCCGTAGTCGCTGAGGCGCTGCGCCACGCCGACGGCATTCCGCTGAAGCCCATCATCAAGCGCGCGTTGAACATGGGCGACGAACTGCACTCGCGCAATACCGCGGCGGCGCTTCTCTTCCTGCGCGAACTCGTGCCGAGTCTTCTTGCGATCGGGTCGGCCTCAGGCAGCGAGCGCGTCACCCGCGCGGTGCAGGCGATGAGCGACGACCATTATTTCTTCCTACGCTTGTCGATGGCAGCCGCCAAAGCTACCGCCGATGCGGCGCGCGGCATCGAGCATGCAAGCCTGGTTACAGCCATGGCATTCAATTGCCGCGGCTTTGCCATCAGAGTAAGCGGGCTTGGCGACATCTGGTACAAGGGCCCTCACGCCACAGTGGAAGCAAAGCTTTTTGAGGGACACACTGAAGATGAGATAACCTGGATGGGCGGGGAAAGCATCATCACCGAGACGATCGGCCTCGGCGGCTTTGCGCAGGCTGCAGCGCCGGCGCTGCAGACCTACCAGGGCGGTTCCTACGAAGCGATGATCGCGCGCAACCGGGCACTGTACCAGATCACCGTGGGCGAGAATCCCGACTATCTTATTCCGGCACTCGGCTATCGCGGCACGCCGACCGGCATCGATATTTTCAAGGTGGTGGAGAGCCAGGTGCTTCCGGTCATGGATGTTGGCATCGCCGGCCGCAATGGCGGTCAGATCGGCGCCGGCATCGTACGTGCACCCCTGGCCTGCTTCGAGCGCGCGGCCGAAGCCTATCGCCTGCAATATCCCTAGCACGCCTCTAGCCCTCTGCGGAGGACCCTTAGACGATGCAAAGCTATGGCAAGTCACCGCGGTGTGCCGCGGGGAGCTTCGCGATTTCGATTTCCCCTGAACTCATTGCGCCGCCTCGCTCGGTCCGGGGTCCGAATTGCTGGGAGATCGATCCATGAAGGCTCTCGTGCTGTCATCCAGTCCGCGCCGCAACGGCAACTCGGCGCTCCTCGCCCAAGAGGTGAGCAACGGGCTTCGAGAAGCCGGGCACGAGGCTGAACTCGTTTACGCCCAGGATTTCTTGGGCGGCTTCCTGCAAGACTGTCGCCAGTGCCGTAGGCCGGATGGCGAGTGTTCGATCGCCGACGGTTTTCGTTCAATCTTCCTCGATCACTATCTGCCGGCCGACGGCTTCATCGCGGCAACGCCGATTTACTGGTACGGCACCTCGGCACAGCTGAAGGCATTTTTCGACCGCACCTTCTGTTACTACGCCGCCTCCTACCCGCGCTCCACCGATGTGATCAGCGGGATGCAGGGAAAGCGCATCGGACTGGTGCTCAGTTCGGAAGAGACCTTCCCCATGGTCTCGGGCGCCGTGATTTGCCAAATCCAGGAATTTTGCCGTTACACGCACTCGACTTTCGTCGGTCTCGTGCACGGCTACGGCAATTCGCGCGGCGACGTCTTGCGCGATCCGAACGATCCGGTCAAAGCGGCGTGGCGCTTCGGCAACGAGTTCTTCAGGAGACATGCAAGTGACTATCAGATCGACACGGAGCGGTCGGCCCGGATGTGGAGCTGAGGCTCTACGTGCCGCTCAATATTGCGGTGCCCAACGCAATGAGCGCGATTGCGGTCCATTGCATTCGGGTGATCTGCTCTTTGATGATCACCCACGCCAACAATACGGTCACGACGCTGAACGCCGACGCCACCACCATGGTCACGTGCGGCGCCACCGAGTTGGCGCCGGCAAGAAAAGCCAGATACCCCAGAGAATCGAGACCGCCCTGGAGCCCTACGAACGGCCACCAATTCAGCGGTACTCGCAAGCGCGCGCCCTGGACAATGAGCACGAGAGCGATAAAGGCCAACCCGGACCACCGGCCGATCCACATCGTCTGAAGCTCGCCGATGATCGGGGTGGCGGCCTGCCCCGTCAGGACGATGGCGACGTAAGCAAGACAGGCGCCGAGCGCGATCAGCAAGGTGGTTCGATTGGCCTTGGCTTCGGCAGGCTCAACTTCGGAGATTGCATGGCGGGAAATCAGCACGCCTCCGACGATGACGATGGCCATGGCCGCCCATTGGACGGCGCTCGGGCGCACGCCCATCAACACGTTCACCGCGAGCACCGGAACTGGATGGGTGGCAACAATCGGGGCGACGACCGCGACCGGGCCTCTCGCTATGCCTTCGTAAAGGAGGATGCACATGACTGCGACGCTGATGCCGTGGAGGACAGCCACTCCGCAACCATACGGCGACCACATGAGCTCCGTGCCGGTGACAAGGATCAAGACTGTCGTGCCGAGCGCGCCGATGAGTAGCACCACGGCATATGTGAGGGTCGCGCCCAGAGCACGCGCGCTGAAGCGCGCCATGAAGTCGGCGGTCCCGAGGCCGAGCGCGCTCGCCAGTCCAAGTAGTGCCGAGATCATGCCAAGCCCGCGTCGGCAACTTGCACATGAACACCGCGCGACGCCGCCACGGCCCAGAGCACCGGAAAAGTCCCCCCTCTTCTGCTCGGGCAAAAACTAAAGGTGTCAGCCATGCTTCGCCCCGTCCCAAACTTTTCCCGCAACGTCGATTGGAATCTCCTGAAAACCTTCCACGAGATCGCCGAGGCGGGCGGTGTCAGCCGAGCCGGACGCGTGTTGCGCCGCAAGCAGCCCGCGCTCAGCCTCGCGCTCAAGCGGCTCGAGGCGCAGCTCGGCGTCACGTTGTGCAAACGCGGACCGCGCGGCTTCCAGCTGACCGACGAAGGCATGCTCGTGGCGGAGACCTGCCGGTCGCTGAATTCGCTGGTGCGCAACGTTCCCAAGCGACTCGGCAATCTCGCCGAGGAAGTGAGGGGCAGACTCTCGATTCAGGTCGTGTCCAGTCTGATTTGCGAGCGTTTCGACGCGGCCATCTCGCGCTTCCATAAGAAGCACCCGAATGTGGAAATCCTGATCGACATAACGACTTGGGACTCTGTCGCGGCCGCTCTGCTCCGCGACGAGATCGACATCGGCGTGGCGTCGACGCAAACGCTGCGCTCCGACCTCAACTATGACTTTCTGTTCGATGAGATTCACGGCGCCTATTGCGGACGAGGTCATCCGCTGTTCGGTAAAAGCGTCGACGATCCTTCCGACCTTGCCCAATATTCGTTCGTGCTGACGGCTGCCGACGAACCCGACATGTTGACCGCCTATCGCGCACGCCATGGGCTGGGCGTTCACGTTGCCGGCCTGTCCGAACATCTCGACGAGGCCAAACGGCTGACGGCGCTCGGAATCGGCATTTGTTTCCTTCCCACGGCGTTTGCCGCGCCCGGGGTCGAAGCGGAGCGCCTGTGGCCCGTGCTCCGGCAGACCGAACAGATCTGCGTTCCCGTATTCGTCATTACCAAGCGGGGGCCAAGCAAACTCGCGCGCCAACTCCTGCTGTCGGAGATCTTCGATGCCGGCGATTGAAGCACCGAAAATCATTACGTGCGCAGACGGTTTTCGCGCGAACTCCGCCTCTAAGCATTGCCGCCGTCAATGCATTCGATTGAGATTTTCGGTCTTTTTCGGCGAAGTCGGCCGAGGTTAGGTTCATCAGAAATTGTGATGCGAGGTTCGTCATGGCCGTCAGAAAAAAGGGAGAGAAGGCGCAAAAGAGCGCTCGGGCGCGCAAGCATGCGCACGGCGTAAAGCGGGCGGACACGCATGGCGCCAGGACGATGGCGAACCTGGCGCGGATCTCGCAACGCAAGCAGACAGAAGAGATTCGCAGATCCCTCAAGCTCGGACTCGAGGCGGCCGACTCGGTCGTCGATCGCAATATCTCCTTGTTCAGCCGCGGACATCAGCCGGCCTTCGCCGGCATCAACACTTTCATGAAGGCCCCCTATTGCGAGGACATCCGCAAGATCGGCGGCTACGAGGCTGCTTTTGTCGGCGCTCCATTCGACTCGGCCACGACCTACCGGCCGGGCACGCGTTTCGGCCCCCAGGCGGTGCGCCGCATCTCGGCGCTCTACGACGGATATTGGTTCGACGGCGGCGTGGATATTTTCGAGGAACTCGACCTCTGCGACGCCGGGGACATTTTCGTGATACCCGGCAATATCGAGAAGACCTTCGACCAGGTAACCAAGGCCGTGTCGCATATCTACAATTCGGGCGTGTTCCCGATCATATGCGGCGGCGATCACAGTCTCGGTTTCCCCAACGTTCGCGGCATCGCCCCGCATATCGACGGCAATGTCGGGATCATCCATATCGACCGGCACATCGATATTCAGGAAAAGGATATGGATGAGCGGATGCACACAACGCCGTGGTTCTGGACCACCCACGAGGGGACTGCGACGACGCATCGCGACCATAGCCATATGCACGATGTCGGGCTGCCGAATTGCCACCCCAAGAATTTGGTCCAGGTTGGAATCGGCGGATGGTACGGCAACCGCCCCGGTACCGCCGTCGCCAAACGGCGCGGCACAAGCGTTCTCACCATGCGCGACATTGAGCAGCATGGACCGCGCAAGGCCGCCGAAATCGCGCTCGAGATGGCCTGGGAAGGCTGCAAGGCCGTCTATTTGTCGTTCGACATCGACTCGATCGACCCCGGATTCGCCCCGGGCACGGGGTCTCCGGAACCTGGCGGGCTATTGCCCCGCGAGGCCCTGGAAATGATCCATACCATTGCCGCCGAGGGCCTGTGCGGCATGGAGGTCGTCGAGGTTTCACCCCCTTACGACGTGAATGACAACACCGCGCAACTTGCCTGTCGTATCATCCTGGATGTATTGGGAACGCTCGTGTCCAATGGCCATCTGGGACACCGCGACAAGGTCATGTCCTGAGAAAGGAACTCGTGATGTTCCGCATTTCCGAATCCCGGCGCCTTCTCTGCCTCGTTTTGGCGGTTTGCCTCGCTCCGTCGGCTGCCTTCGCTCATACCGGAATCGGGGAGAGCAGCGGCCTCATGCACGGCTTGATGCATCCGCTCTGGGGGCTCGACCATCAGCTCGCGATGATTCTGGTCGGCATTTTCGCCTATCAGCTCGGTGGCCGTGCTTTGTGGCTCGTGCCGCTCACCTTCGTCACGGTCATGGCCTTAGGCGGCCTGCTCGGCGTCAACGGCATGGCACTGCCCTTCGTCGAGATCGGCATCGCTTTGTCGGTTGTGATCCTCGGCGCCATCGTCGCTTTCGGCATCAAGGCTCCAGTCGCGGCCGCGATGGCTCTGGTCGGCCTGTTCGCCATTTTCCATGGACACGCCCACGGCACCGAAATGCCTCTCGATGCTTCGGGCGCCGCGTATGGGCTCGGCTTCATGCTCGCCACGGCGCTGCTGCACGCGGCCGGCATAGTCATCGGCTTGCTTATCGGCATGGCGGCCAAGCCCTTGGGTCAAAACGTCTATCGCGCGGTCGGAGGCTTGGCCTCGCTCGCCGGCGTGGCGCTGCTATTGGGCGCGTTGTCGACTTAGAGTGGCGCTTGCCCTCGAGCGGGGTCGTTGCTGCGTCATTTGCGCCTGATGTCGATCGAAGTGAAACCCAGATCGTTTGCGTGCATGTGCAGCCACTTCATGGCCTCGGCCTCCTTGGCGAAAACCTGAGTGTCGCCTTGCTGCGAGAACACCGCGCCGGGCGTCAAGGTGCGGAACGACGCCCGCCATCCATAGTCGAAACGCTCGAGCAAGCCGATGAACTTGCCTCGGTCCTGTCCCTCGCCTTCCACGCCGTTCTCCCGCGCTGACCCCCGGCAAAGACGGAAAGCCCAAGCATAAACCTAGCTGCCCGGCGCGCGGAAGCGCGCGCTCATGCTTCATAGGCGGGTCTGTAGGGGAGCGGGGGCGAGGCTTGGCAAAATCGGTGAAGCGAGCAGCCGGTTTCATCCCGACCAGCCGGCTCGAGGCCTTGACCGACGGCGTGATCGCCTTCGCCATGACCTTGCTGGTCGTCAATATCGAGCTGCCGGAAGGCTTCGACCCCAAGACCAACCAGGAATTCCTCGACCGGCTCTCAAGCCTGTCCGACACGTTCGTCGCCTATCTCATCACCTTTTTCGTCCTGGTCAGCTTCTGGTTCGGCCGCGCGCGCGCGACCAAGGAACCGGAAATGGCGAGCACGGCCTATGCGTGGGCGACGCTGCTGCATCTGCTGTCGGTCACCTTTCTGCCGTTCTCGATGCTGGCGGTGAGCCGCTACGACGTCGCCGGCGCGGTCTGGATCTACGGCGCCAATAGGTTCATGTTGGCGGTGACGGCGCTGGCCATCTCGCGCCTCGCCGCACGCGATAGCGGCCGCGCGCGTGCACAAGACGGGCGTGTCGAGCTCGGCATTCTGATTCTGTCGGCCGTGCTGTCGATGATCGCGAGCCTGTGGTCGCCGGATTACGCCATGTTGTTCTATCTGCTCAATTTCGCGGCGCCGCTGGTGAAGCGCGCGGTGGATCGGGGGTAGCCACTACTGGGAAGCCGAAAACCTA